>QZKD01000018.1 GCA_003605085.1 Acholeplasma sp.
TAACATAATAATATCATGCATGCTTAGGTCAAGAAATTTTCTCCAATCATTTATATCTTTCCAAAAGAAAAATCACTTTGCGATAATGCCAAAGTGATTTTTCTTTTCACTTATTTTTATATATTTACACGATGGGTAAGTAAGTTTGTACTATCGCATCCACTGCAATAACACTTTCGTTGACGAGATCAATAAATGCACTGCGTTCTTGTAGAATGACTTTAATCGCTTCAAGATTCGTAATGATTAAGTCTAAGTTATCCAGGTTCCACTTACCTCTTAATTCAACGAAGAGGGCTCTGACTTCACCTTTATCCGCTAAGATTGTGGTGCGTTCATCGACTAAGGTTTGACGATAGCTTTGAATCAATGCTTTATCATCTTCAGTGAGCGTTAATTCTTGTTCTCTAAAGATCGTTACATTGGCTTTAAGAGTTTGCCACGAGGTTCTTGCTTCTTCACCTGCTAAGACATTTTCAGCATGTAATACTCTAATTTCTTGAAACAATGTCTTAATATATTGAACCTTTTCTAAATCTGTCATTTCGCCATCTGCGAGAGTTGTGGATAATAAGATGGTCGTTTTTTCTATACTGAGTGCTGCAACATCATCATCACCTTCAATATCCTCAAATTCATCAATGACCGTCACATTCGATCCAGCTGCTCTTTCAAATGAAGCAAGAGGATCTAATGCACTGCATCCCACTAAAAGACTTCCTAACAATACAACGAATAAACCTAACATGATTTTTTTCATTTTTTTACTTCCTCCTTTTTATGACTCTAGTGTAACAAAGCAAGTAAAAACTCACAATAAAATCATGCTTAAGTTGCGAAAAGTACTCCTTAAGTTACAAAAAAAGGCGATCGCTCGCCTCATTTTCTTATAATATGCCTAGTTCATCTGCGATTTCAAGGAAGATATCATCAATCGGATAATACTCCACATTGAGTTTCGCGAAAATCTCATAAGACATTTGGTCAAGATGCTCATACATCTCTTTGGGAACGATCTCTTTTTTCTCGAGTCGATCTAACACGTCTTTTTCAAATTCCATCAAACGATCCATATCTTTTTGTTCAAAGTTTTCCACACCGAGAAGCTCATTTTGAAAATCGATCGCAGAGAGGAGTAGATTGACGTCTTTGGCTCTCTGTTCCAAATCTTTGACGTTATTTTGATAAGTCTTCTTCAAGAGTTTGGTGATCTCTTCGACTTGATCAAAAAGATAGTAGAATCCTGTTTCGAAAATATGGTCTTCTTCATCTGAATAGGTTTCATCGTCAATCAGTTTTTCGTAGAGATGATCGATGACATCGATGACGTGTTTAAAACGGAGGATCAAATCGGAATTGTTGTCCACTAAGTATTTCATCAATTCGTAATTTTCCAATTTCCAATTTGCGTACTCGTGATAAACTTTTTCATCACGCATGATATTCACCTACTTTATGCTTTATTGACAGATCCAAACATTTCTAATTTATCTTTGATGACTTGTTTCATGGCTTTGTAGCCAGGTTCTAAAAGCTTTCTTGGGTCAAAGCCTTTACCTTCTAAATCTTTACCTTCTTCGATGTACTTACGGGTTGCTGCTGCAAAGGCTAATTGAAGTTCTGTATTGACGTTGATCTTAGAGACACCCATAGAAATTGCTTTTTTCACTTGGTCAGCAGGAATACCTGTTCCACCATGGAGGACAAGGGGAACACCTTTGGTGACTTTTGCGACATTTTCTAAGACATCAAAACGTAATCCAGGCCAGTTTGCTGGATATTTACCATGAATGTTACCAATACCGGCAGCAAACATATCGACACCTGTTGCTGAAATGACTTCACATTCTTTAGGATCTGCGACTTCACCCATACCGATAACGCCGTCTTCTTCGCCGCCAATCGCACCAACTTCAGCTTCTACAGAAACCCCTTTTGCATGGCATGCTGCAACGATTTCGATGGTTTTCGCTAAATTTTCTTCAAATGGATAGTGAGATCCATCAAACATAATCGATGTAAATCCAGCTTCTAGAGCTTTGTAGGCGCCTTCATAGGTCCCATGGTCTAGATGGACAGCGACTGGTACACTGACTTTATAAAATTCATCTAAGGCATGGACCATGGCCATGACGTTCTTGTAGCCACCCATATATTTGGCAGCACCTTCAGAGACACCTAAGATGACGGGAGATTTAAGTTCTTCCACTGTGGTTAATACGGCTTTAATCCATTCTAAGTTATTGACGTTGATTTGAGCCACGCCATAACCTTCTTTTCTAGCTTTTAATAACATTTCTCTTGCTGATACGACAGACATATTTAATTTCCTCCTTGAGATTGGTCATGTATTATTATATACCAAAGTATTTGGTTTAGCAATGAAAGGGATATAGGTAAACGCTCACAAAGACTTATTTTTTATGTGTGAGCGCTGCACCGATGAAATCTTTAAAGAGAGGGTGAGGACGTAGGGGTCTTGATAAGAATTCTGGATGGAATTGAACAGCGACAAACCAAGGGTGATCAGAAAGTTCAATCATCTCTACCAGCTGATACTCACTATTAAATCCCGAGATGGTCATCTTGGATTCTTCAAAGGTTTCTAAGTACTGATTATTGAATTCATAGCGATGGCGATGACGTTCTTGAATCAAGGTTTGTTGGTATGCTTGATAAGCTTTCGTTCCTTTTTTGATTTCACAATCATAAAGCCCTAAACGAAGGGTCCCTCCTAAGTCCTCATCAGAGAGTCTACCTCGTTGAAGGGAGATGACGGGATTAGGGGTATTAGGATCGATCTCTGTTGAGTTTGCTCCTGTAATTTTTAAGACATTATTCGCATATTCAATGACTGAGAGTTGCATCCCATAGCATAATCCTAAGAAGGGAACGTTATGTTCTCTTGCGTAGGTAATCGCTGCGAGCTTACCTTCGGTGGCTCTTGCCCCGAATCCTCCTGGGACCAAAATACCATCACAATCTTTGACATAACTTTCGATATTGGTGTCATCGACTTCTTCAGCGTTAATCCATTTGATGGAAATCTTTTGTTTGTGGTGATAACCCGCATGTTTTAAGGATTCAGAAACCGATAAGTAGGCATCGTGAAGTTTGACGTATTTTCCGACTAATCCGATGGTCAGTTCACCTTCAAGATGTTTGATTCGGTAAATGAGATCTTGCCATGGTTTTATGTTCGCTTCAGGAAGTTCGTAGCCGAAGTGTTTGATGATCTTTTCGTCTACTTTTTGGTCAGCAAGATTGACGATCACTTCATAAAGAACATCGACATCGACAGATTCAAACACGGCATCTTTATCGACGTCACAGAAAAGAGCAATTTTTTCTTTTTGTTCTTGGGTGATCGACATTTCACTTCTAAGCATGATGATATCTGGGTGAATCCCTAAACTCATCAGTTCTTTGACACTATGTTGGGTAGGTTTGGTTTTGATTTCATTCGCTGCTTTTAAATAGGGGACGAGGGTATTATGAATATAGAGGGTATTTTGGAAACCAAAATCTCGTCTGGCTTGACGAATGGCTTCTAAGAAGGGTAAGGATTCGATATCACCGACGGTTCCGCCAATTTCGGTAATCACGACATCGGGATTGGTATGTCTAGCGACATCGACAAGTTTTTTCTTGATTTGATCGGTGATGTGGGGGATGACTTGAACGGTCGCGCCTAGATAATCCCCACGACGTTCTCTTTTTAGAACAGTTTGATAGATTTTTCCGGTGGTAATAGAGGAATGTCTATTTAAGTTTTCATCAATAAACCGTTCGTAGTGTCCTAAATCAAGATCGGTTTCGGCACCATCTTCGGTCACGAAAACTTCCCCATGTTGATACGGGCTCATCGTCCCTGGATCCACATTGATGTAGGGATCAAATTTTTGCATGAAGACCTTCAGTCCTCGACTTTTTAAAAGCTGACCGATCGCTGAAGCGGTGATGCCCTTACCTAAACTTGAGACAACGCCTCCGGTCACGAAGATATATTTCGCCATACCCATCCTCCTTAAGTTTTTAATAGAAAAGAGTCCCCTATGTCTAGGAGACTCTATGGTGTGCCCTTATCTATTATATCAAAAGATTAAATGAAAACAAGATGATTTCATGAGAAACTCACGAAATATCTTTGATCATACACATCACAAATAAAACCTTCTCCACCGGAGAAGGCTCAACATGAATATCTTTTTTACTGAATCACTTTCTGGTAAGCTTGTGGAGAAGCTTTTTCGAATCCCATCTTCTTTAAGTAAGCTTGATGGGCTTCATTGCCTGGTCTTGAAGTAATCTTTTTAATGCCTTGTTCCTTGAAGAAAGGCATTTGATCGACATACAAGAATTTCCCAATCTTGAAATCACGATATTGAGGAGTTACATAATCAATGACGACTTCAAATGTATCATTTCCTCGTTTACCCACAACAACTCCTGCAGGTACTGTATTTCTTAATATAAACCATGTTTCATATCCTGGATCAAACACATTTTCATCATAAGCCATAAAATGTTTGATATCTTTTTCATAGCTTGCTAAAAAGTGCTTGAAATAGGATTGATCCGTGGATACCAATAAAGAGAAATAATCCTTTTTGACATACATCTGATACAAATAGTAGGTATTAATTAACACAATTCCTAAATTCATTACAGCGACAGGAAGTGCACCAATCAAAAAGCCATAGATCGCAAACACTAAAGATCCTGCTAAATTAATCCATCTTAAACGCTTCACCGAGCTCATGAGTAATGAGACCAAAACAATGAGTGAAGCAATATATCCTAACCATTCTGTCCAGTTTGGCATATGATCATCCTTTCTTTAAAACGGTTAAAAAAGGGTATACCATTGTATACCCCTTGGATACCGCTATTCGTCGTACATATCCTCGTAATCGTCCATGATTTCGTTGTAATCATCTTCATCGTATTCTTCATCATCAAATTCGATTTCAGGTTCATCAACATCTTCATCATCGGTCGACTTCACGGGAAGTTCTACATCGATATATTCTTTTTCTTCTTCGATTTCTTCGTCGACAACAGTGACTTTGTCTTCTTCTTCGTCTTCATCTTCTTCAACCACATCTTCTTCCTCTTCTTCTTCGAGGACGAATTCTGTGAAGTCTAGATCTTCTTCGGTATCTTCTTCGATTTCTTCAGCATGAACAAAGGCATATCCATCCTTATCCCATAACTCAAGATTTCTTTCTTTGAGGTCCCATTGATCATCACCGCAATACACGAACTTCGCGCTTTGCGTAATATCCATATAAAGTTGGGTTAACTTATCGATATTATCTAAGGGTATCTCTTTGATTTCAGCCACGCTGCGCATGATGTCTTGAATGGAGAGGGGCTTTCCTGACTCCTTAAGTAAAGCTTCTGCAACATCAAGCATAGCGAGTGTTTTTAATTTATCGCTCATTTCTGCCTCCTAAAACCGTATCTATTGTATACTAATCGTTATCGTTTTGCAAGTGTTACTGGTTCAATCGTGTGAGGAAGAAAACAATGGCAAGAATGACAGCTAAAACAATAAAGAGTTTTAACATCTTTTTCACAAAGCCAATGGTCCCAAAAACTAAGATGAAACCGACAAAAACGATCCCAACGAGTTTAATCAGCTCAGGAAGAGGTGAGACATACTCATTGTAAAGCGAAAGCAAGCGATTATCAATATCTAATAAATCTGATAAATAACCGTTGAAACGTCCATAAAGTGATTCAAATAAGTTTTTAATGGTTTCCCACATACGTGTGACCTCCTAGTATTTTTGTCTATTTTCAACGGCTTTACTCAAGGTAAGCTCATCGGCATATTTCAAGTCTGCACCGACGGGGAGTCCATAAGCTAAGCGCGTGATCATAAGATTGGGTTGGTCAAAAAGTGATTTTAAATATTTCGCGGTCATTTCGCCTTCTACAGTCCCGTTTGTCGCAATGATCATTTCCTTGATCTTTGACAAACGTGAAGAGAGCAAATCCACAGATAAATCCTTATCTGTAATACCGCGTGAAAAATCAATCAGTCCGCCTAGCACATGATATTTTCCGTGATAGGTTTTCATCTTTTCCATCGCAAACACATCTTTGGCATCACTGACGACCATGAGTGTGTCTTCATCTCTTGTATGATCTTGACAGATCGCACACGTTTCTTGATCTGTGAGCATGTGGCAGATGGGACAAGGATGAATCTCTAATTTTAATATTTTTAAATGCTCGGAAAATTGGATGAGATCCTCATTTTCCCATTGGGTGACAAGATGAAGCGCTAACCGCTCCGCTGTTTTTTCGCCAATACTGGGGAGTTTCATCAAATCTTCAATAATTTTTCTTAAGATGGTGGGATACATTAAAATCCAAACCCACCCATTCCACCGGTAAATTGTCCCATGGTTTCTTCTGTTTCTTTTTCGATTTGTTTTAAAGCATCATTAACGGCAAGTAAAATGGAATCTTGAAGAAGTTCGACTTCTTCTAAGAGTTCAGCATTGATCTGAACATCGATGACTTGACGTGTACCTTGCATAATGACGGTAACACCAGAAGATTTTCCAAAGAATTCTTTTCTTTCAAGGGCTTCTTGAGCTTCCATCATCTGTTTTTGAATTTTCTTGAGTTTATTGAGCATATTAGGGTTCATAGGTTTACTCCTTCATCATGATCTTATCACCAAAATATTCTTTAGCAACACTGATAATTTCAGGTTCCTTGGGTGTTTCAGTGACATCTTCTTCATATAATTTTAAATCATAGGGTGGAAGTTTAGGTTTTTTCTGTCCCTTCTTCCAAAGGTCTAGATAGACTTCCTTGATGACGAGCCAATCGGTTTTTAGAATCGCGATCACATCATCGATCAAGTGTTGTTTACCATTAAAGATTTCAAGGGCTAATGCTTTCGTCTCAGGATTTAAGATACGCTTGCATAAATTGATGTCATCATAGACAAGAAGCATCGTATCGGAGACCACTTCAAGTTCACCTTGAGATAAAAGATACGCCACCATCTTTAAATGAGGTTTAGGATAGTCTTTTAAGTGACTCCATCCCGATTGAAGCAAAGTCTTTTTATCTTTATCTGCACTGTTTAAAACTTTCTCGACTTGTTTCATTGTCACCAAAGGCTTTTTATTATGTGGTGTCGCGATGACTTGTGCTTTGGGTTGATTTTTGATCGCTTCTTTAAGTTCAGATAAGTCATTTTTTAAATCTCGGATGACTGCATCGTAATCCAGTGTCTTTAGCTGTTGGTGTTCCATCATCTTAATGAGTGCAAGTTCCACATAAGCGCGCTTTTGATGCGTGGTTTTCATGTCTTGTTGGAGCTGATTTAAGATTTCTAGATAGAAATAGACTTTATCAGTGGAGAAAACAGATAAGATTTCACTGTATTTTTGATGATCCACTTTAGTCGTTGTTTCAATCAAGATATCACGAAGTGCTAGGATTAAATCATTGACGATTCGGGTGATTTCTTTTCCTTGAGCGAGTAGATCTTTTAATTCGTTCATGGCGGTGGCAATTTCTTTATTCGAAATCGCGGTCAAAAGGGAGATCATCGCTTGCTTAGAGACAGAACCTGAAACCTGATGCACATCATCTTCAATGATAGTATCTCCAGAAAATGAAATGGCTTGGTCTAAAAGGGAAATCGCATCGCGCAATCCACCTTCAGCGTTTTCCGCGATGGCGTAAATCGCTTCAGCGGAAATTTTAATTTTTTCTGTTTCTGCGATTTTCTTTAATTTATCGATGATGTCTGAAGTTTCGATGTTTTTAAAATCAAAACGTTGACAACGCGATAAAATCGTTGCTGGAATTTTATGAACTTCTGTGGTTGCCAGAATAAAGATGACGTGTTTAGGAGGTTCTTCTAAAGTTTTTAACAGCGCATTGAACGCACCTGGTGTTAGCATATGGACTTCATCGATGATATAGACTTTATAACGTCCCACCGAGGGCATATACTTCACTTTATCTCTTAAATCACGAATCTCATCAACACCGTTATTAGAGGCAGCGTCAATTTCGATGACATCAGGAATACTTCCATTATCGATTCCTTTACAAACATCGCATTCATTGCATGGTTCATTATTGGGTTGATGGATACAGTTGACCGCTTTCGCGAAAATCTTCGCGATTGACGTCTTCCCTGTTCCTCTAGGACCTGAAAAAAGATATGCATGGGCAATCTTGTCGTGTAAAAGGGCATTTTGTAAGGTCTTTATAATGACTTTTTGGCCAGAGACTTCACTGAATGCTTTCGGTCTATAGGCACGATATAAGGCGACATAAGACATGAAGATTTCCCATCCTTTCTTTCTTCAATTATTATAACATAATCATTTAAATGATGATGAGACTTTTTTTACTTACCCAAACAGAATTTTGAGAAGAGTTCATCCAAAAGCGAATCACTATAGTTTTCCCCTAAAATGTCCCCTAGAGCACGCCAGGCTTGTGTAAGATCAATCGCGTAGACATCGACGGGCATATCTAAAGCGATGCTCTTAATGACATTTTCAAGTGATGTTTTAGCTTCTTTGACTTTGGTGATATGTCTGATGTTCGATAAGTAGTTAAAATCTCTAGATTCAATGTCTTCTAAGGATAAGAGTTTTAAGATCGCTTTTTCTAAATCTTTAAGACCATATTTCGTGATCGTTGAAATCAAAATCACTTCTTCCATGGCTAATGCTTGAGGGAGGTCTGCTTTATTGGCGATAATGATCCGTTTCTTATCTTTGGTTAATTCGAGTAGTTCTTTATCTTCTTTAGTGAGTGCTTTACTTTGGTCAAGCACTAGCAAGACAAGTTCTGCCTCGCTCAAAGCCTTCTTTGAACGATCGACACCGATTTTTTCAACAATGTCTTCAGTATCTCTAATCCCTGCTGTATCGATGAGTTTTAGGGTAATCCCTGAGACATTGATATACGCTTCGATCGTATCTCTGGTTGTCCCTTCAATCTCAGTCACAATCGCTTTTTCTTCGTTGAGAAGAGCGTTCAGTAAACTGGATTTACCCACATTAGGTTTACCAATAATGACTGTTTTTACCCCATCACGAATGATTTGATTCTTATGGGATTCTTTCAATAGGTGGTTCATATCTTGAATGAGTTCAAGCGTTTGTGGACCAATGATTTCTTTGCTCATCATGATGGCATCATCGTATTCGGGATAATCGATATTGACTTCGATTTGAGCAATAATGGTGAGTAATTTTTGACGTAGGTCTCTAATTAACTTAGAGGTTTCCTTTTGAATGCCAAGGCTTGCGATTTTCATCGCTTCTTTACTCTTAGCATGGATGAGATCCATGATCGATTCAGCTTCGACTAAATCGATGCGTCCATTCAGATAAGCACGTTCACTAAATTCTCCAGGTTCAGCTAGTCTGATGTCTAATGTTAAGATTCTTTCAAGTACTTTTTGCGTGATTAAAAGACCTCCATGCGTGGAGACTTCTACCGTATCTTCAGCGGTAAAACTTTTGGGTTTACGCATCACCGCAACCATGACTTCATCTAAATAAGATTCATCTTCATCCAGTATAAAACCATGATGCAATGTATGGGACTTCACCCTATTTAAGTCTTTTCCTTTAAAGATTTTATTGAATTCTGAAACCGCACGTTCCCCGCTAATTCTGATCACAGAAATACCGGCAGTGCCAATCGCTGTTGAGATTGCAGCAATCGTATCAAAGGTCATAGTTACTCCTGAACATTATTTTTGGGTCGTTCTCTTTTATCTTTAGGAATTAAAGGATTGAACCCTCGTTTGAAATCACGTGTCAAAATAAAGACAATGACAAACACACCTAAAATAGATCCGATCACAACATATCCGCTGCCAAGGATAAGTCCTGTCATCGCGACAAACCATAAGGTAGCTGCCGTAGTAATTCCTCGAATGACTTGTGCTTGATCCTTTAAGATAACGCCTGCACCGATAAAACCAATCCCAGTCACAACTTGTGCGATCACACGCTGTTGTTCGGGGTCAATCGATACCCCTGTGGATTGTAAAAACACTTGGTGCTCAAACATGAGACGTTGCATAATCGCGATACCCGCACTTGCTACAGAGACTAAAATGTGCGAGGATAAGCCTGCAGCTTTCCCGACATTTTGCCTTTCAAGTCCGACAAATGCACCGACAACTAATGCGATGAGCAAAGGAACAATCACTTTTAGTAAAATCTCTAAACCTGATAAATCTGTGTCTAAAAAATACATATGTTCTCCCTCCTATCCTCTTGGTAGGATTATTCTTTATAATCTGTTAATTTTCGATGTCTTTCTTGATACATCTGATTAAAGTGAATTTTTTCGCTTCCCTTTCGGTAGCCGATAATCGCTTCTAAGTTCACGTTTTGTCCTGCATTGAAAATATGAGCATCGATATCTGGATGAATTTTTTTAAGATCTGCAATCATCTGTTTGATTTCTCTTCTTTTTGAAGATGTCTTTTCAGCTACGACTGTGCACCCACAATTCATAGCGTGAATTCCACTCCTTTTTATCCAGCGAATAATATCTTTTTCTTTGATAAACATCATGGGACGAATCAGTTCAATCTCTTCAAAGTTTTCAGCTTTGATTTTGGGTACCATCGTCATAAATGTTCCGTTGTAAAACATATTCATCATCGTCGTCTCAATGACATCATCAAAGTGATGACCTAGGGCGAGCTTATTGCAGCCAAGTTCTTTAGCGGCATTATATAGGAAACCGCGGCGCATGCGTGCGCACATGTAACATGGGTTTTCGCTTGCGATTTTTTGAACCACGTGGAAAATATCTGAATTTTTCATGATAAGCGGAATATTTAAATATTCACAATTCTTGGTTAGAAGTTCTTTATTGACAACACGAAATCCAGGATCCATCGATAGAAAGACGACTTCAAAAGGTATTTTGTTGTGCTTTTTGAGTTCTTGGAAGAGTTTTGCCATAAGCAAGCTATCTTTTCCACCTGAGATACCGATCGCGATCTTATCACCTGGTTCGATGAGTTCAAACTCATTGATTGCTTGAACAAAAGGTCTGAAGATATCTTTACGATACGTTTGGGTTAAACTTTGTTCAATCTCGTTTAAAGGAAGCTGTGGTGTTTCAACGAGAATGGTTTCACATGCATTAGACATTCTTATTCACCTTTAAGATGGGCTTTAACCACATCTTCAGCATCTTTGATAAATGTTGGGAGTTCATCCCAAGAGTTTAATTTACACCCAGCAGCTTTCGCATGTCCGCCACCTTGATACTTATTGGCAAGTTCGTTAATGGTGGGACCATTGGAGCGAAGGCGAATCCTAATTTCTGTGGGATATTCCATGAGGAGTGCCCACACCGGGTACCCTTCGATACCTCCAATTAAACCCACCATTGAGGCGGCTTGTTCATCTGTCACGCCATATTTTTCGATGACATCTCGTGTCATCTTGATATAAACGACTCCATCACCCACAATAAAATTGGAGTAAACATATCCCTTTAGAGCAATCATCTCCATGGATTCAACTGAAAGTTGTCTGTCGATATATTCAACATCGACACCCTTTTTGATCAAGAGTCCCGCCATTTGATGGGTCAGTTGTGAAACACCACGAAAACGGAATCTTCCGGTATCGGTGACAATCCCCGTATAAAGTGCAATCGCACCTTCTTCCGTGAGCTTAAGTTCATCTTGAAACTTAGTGTAAAAGTAAGCGATCATTTGTGCACATGATGGGAAATTGGTATCTACCCAGCGCATATGTCCGTAGTGATCGACTGGGATGTGATGATCTATTTTAATAATATAGTCACCCAGTGTGTAGCGTGGATCAGAAATACGATCTTGAACCGCGGTATCGACAACAATGGACAAGGCTCCTTGATAGGTATCATCAGAAATGATATCCATCTTACCTACGAAACTGACAAAATCACTGGTTTCACCCACAACATAGACCTTTTTATTAGGAAAGGATGAAGCGATGATATTTTTTAATCCAAATTGCGCTCCATAACAGTCTCCATCTGGACGCTTATGTCCGTGGATAATAATGGTATTATAGGCTTTTATTTTATCGAGAATTCTTTGCATTGTCTTTTGCCCTTTCATCTAAATCTTTTAGCACGAGTTCTACTTCATTCCAATCCTTTAAACTCGCACCACATGCTTGATTATGTCCACCACCACCATATTTTTTAGCGATATCGACAATCGTAATTCCACGTGCTCTAAATTCACCAACGATGAGATTGTTTTCAACATCTTCTGTGAAGTTAGCCCAAATGGGTATTTCTTTAATCCCCGCCATTTGATTGACCATACCTCGCGAAATGGTTTGAAATTCTAGTCCACTTTTTTGAATGAGCTCAGCATCATTCTTACGATAGGCTACACCGTTTTCGGTGATCTCAAAGTTAGAGAACAAATTCTTTGTAAGTCTTTTTTGAAGAGGTTCTGTGTAAATAAAATCATAGAACTCTTGAACCGAAGGCTCAAATCTTGTGATATAAGAAGCGAGTTCAAATGTCTTTGTGGGATTATTTAAATATAAGAATCTTCCTGTATCCGTGACCATACCTCCATAAAGATAGGTCGCTGCTTCAGGGGTGACCCGAAGATTCGATTCTTTGATGAGATCGACAATCATTTCACTTGCTGATGCAAAGGTAGCATCGCGATAAAAGAGGGTCACTTTTTCGATATCGGTATCATTTTGGTGATGATCGATAATGATTAAATCACTTGCTAGTTGATAGCGATCATCAGAAACAAGTCTTGATACAGAAACATCTGTGATGATGGCAAGCGCATTGATATAATACGCATCAGGGATGGTATCCATCTTCGCGAGATAGACCATGTCGTTGGAGTCTCCAACGACATAAACTTTCTTTTCAGGATAGTTTTCTTTAATGGTTAAATAAAGCCCATATTGGGAACCAATCGCATCCATATCAGGACGTGAGTGGCGATGGATAATGATTTGATCATACGATTCAATAAGGCGGATGATGTTTTTCTTGATGGTCATAGTTTTCCTTATTCCTTTCCTAACATATTATGATAGTATATCATATTTGGGTGAAAAAAGCGATAAAACATCGCTTTTCCTAACGCTTTATTGAAGACGATCTAAATCCTTCTTTAGTGCTTCTGTCGGATCTTTACGACCTAATTTTTTGTTTCGATATTTAAAAATGAGATAGGTGATTAGGCTGGATAAGATGATGTAAATGGATAGGTTTCTAATGACAATAGGTTTTGTATCAATAATGACTTCGGGAGATAGTGCATAGTGAAGATCCTCTTCACTTGGGGCATCATTATGAATGGCGATATATGACTCTAACTCTTCTTTAATGACAAAGTCATCTTCTTGAAGATCGAGCTCAATCTCAAATAGCACATCTTCGTTTTGATAGACTTTAAACCCGGTGATGGGCTCAAAAACCAAACTTGGATTATAAAAGATTTCGCGTCTAGCAAACATGGTCGCTGTTTCTGCATTCATCACAGAATAGACAGGTAAATCAAAATACCGGTATCCCACATAGTCAATCGTGGCACTTTCTTGAACAAATTGAACCTGAAAGAATTCGGTCTGTAGTGGTCCATCATCTTGGATCATCAAGACATGGATGCCATCCACAACCACAAGTTCATCTTCAAGAAGACGAATATACGCCACTTCATAGATTTTGACCTGATACATGACTCCTGAATCTTCAACGATTTCATCGAAAAGCAATGTAGGATTGTAATAACGCGTGGGCATGAAAGCTTCATATGTGCTTGATTCAAGTGCTTCTCTTCCTCTTTCTTGAAGTTCTATTGTTCTTGCATATGAATCACTTAGATTATAGACAAAGATGAGTCCTAGTGCGATTCCTAAAGCGTAAAGAATACGATTGATATACTTTAAGACCATTATCCCCATACCCCCAGTCCTAAAGACTTGGCGTAACTTTCCGCGTTGGTCATCCAACGGGCAAGAGGGATTCCGTTAAAGATCAATGCTTGAGTGGAATCTTGATAATTGTTTTGACTGTAACCGTTTAAAACTATTTCATAATTGAGTAACACACCATCTGCCCAAATGAGTGCAAGATATCTTCCGTATGTATCCACGTTTCCAGAGATAGGATCATGCATTAAGTAAATGATGTTTGCTTGTGATAGTTTTGTCCCGACAAAGTTTTTCGCGTTGGTTGCGACAATGCCGCTGCCCGTTTCTGGGGTATCAATACCGATAAAACGTACACGATTGTCATAGAGAAATCCTGGGGTGAATTGAGCGGTGTCTCCATCGTTATTGGACACAAATTCAACTTCAATCATCCCGTAAGGTTCACTGAAGGGAATACTTAGATACTCAGTGTTAAATGTAAAGGTTACAGGATACGTGACAGGGTGACTTCCGAAGGGTTCGACATAGTTGATTGCATAGGTGTCCCACTCTTCAATATTGAAGGTAACGGTGGGTTCTTGAATGTTTGTTTTTCTGATAAGTGTGCGATTATCCAAATAGAATAGACCCCACCCAATGTTACCTAAAACATCAATCATTGTCTCATCGTTCTGTCTTAGGACAATGGTGTCATTCCCATTAAAAATGAGTCGTGAGTGAAGATCATCTGCGACATTTTTTATGGATTCATCAGCTCCAGAATAGGCAATAACATACGTTTGATGAGCTCCTAAATATCCTGAAAGCTCAATGATTGTCATCGCTGCTTCTGAACCATCAGAATAGATCGCAATCTCAAACAAAGATAGATCGATATCTTCTTCTGAGACATTAAAAAGTTCAATGGCACGATTGTTTAAACTACCTTCTAAATATTTAGAAATGATTAAACTGCGATTGATTTCAGGGATTGGTTTCGCGATATAGATTAAGATGTTTGCCCCAGAGGCAACGAGTTGTCCTGCGTAGTTATTATTGCCATAAGCAACATAATAACCTTCCTCAGTATCATTGGTTTCAAAGAATTGAAACTCAAGGACGACATCAATTTTTGAAATTTCAGTAAGAATTTCTAATTGACTTAATCCTCTTAGATCAGGCAATCTATTCTCATGGGTGGCTAGATAGATGATGAGGCTTGTATTGGGTTCGAGTGTATCACCAGCAACAATCAAATCATGATACGAAACAAAACGACCTTCGGGAATGGTGTTATTCACCACGGTTTCAAAGGTGATGTTAAGGGGGAGTTCTGCAAAGATATTTTCAATTTGTGTTTGGGTCATACCGTTAATATTAGGGACCGTAACGGTAGCGATTTCTTCTTCACACGATAGTAAACCTATCGATAAGAAAAAGAGTGCGCTGAGCATCATTATTTTTTTTATCATCATAAATCTCCTTGTGGTAGAGGTATTATAACATAAAATGTTATGATAGTCACTCCTGTAGAATTTATGGGAAATGATAAAAAAAAGACGCATGATTGCTCACGCGTCTTTTAATAAAATCATTTAAAAACTAGCTTAATGTGTGTGAACCTAAGAAGGTGAATGTATCAACTGGATTAGCAACCCATTGTGTACCATCAAACGTTGCGGTTGGTCTTAAAACTGAACCTGCTCTAACGAGTGTATATTCAGCTGTAGTACCTGTTCCTGCAACCCATGAAGAACCTGGATCAACACCAATAACACCAATGACATCGATAACGACTTCACCAAGGAGTAATGCAACTGCATCATCCCCATTGAAATAAGTGATGGTAGACACTAAGTCACCAACAGCAATAATCGCTGCATTTGCACTTGAATTGTAGATAACGAAGACTTCACCTGGAGCTAATGTTCCAGTCAAGACAATATTGTTACCATAAGTTGCACTACCATTGGAATATAGAGCAACCTTATACTGTGTTAAATCAATGGTTTCTACGGTTGGATTGTAGATTTCAACGGCCTTATTGTTTGAAGAACCTTCAATATATTCAGAGAAGAACAATTCGTTAGCATGATAACCTAAATACATCGATGTATCTTGTGGGAAAGCAACCCATTGGGTAGAAGGATCATAGACTTGGTCCATATCGAGTTTACCCATCTTGATGGCTGCTTTACGAACAAGTGTCATTTCACCGGTAACGACACCACTAACTGACCATGTTGAACCTGGATCAACACCAAATTGTCCAATACTATCGATGACATCAGTACCGTTCTTCAGAACGACCACATCATCACCATTGTAAGAAACAACGTTTGGATACGCTGGAGCAACGATATCAGCGAGTGCTAAGAAAGTTGCATTTGCTTGTGGGTTAACGATAACAACAACATCACCAGGAAGAAGTGTTCCAGTTAATGTTTGGGTTGTTAAAGCTGTTGTTGAACCGTTTGAGTAAAGTTCAACAGTATAACCACTTAAATCTACAGAAACATTGAGAGGGTTATAGATTTCTAAAGCTTTGTTGTTTGAAGATCCTTCAATATATTCTGAGAAGAATAAATCTGCTACTTGAGGAGCAACGGCTTCAGTTCCAACTTCAATGACGAACTCAACCACTTTTTCAACAGTGTTAAGTGTTAATGTTGCAGTTAAAGTGACAGAAACGATACCGGAGACTGGAGGTACAACTGCGCCGGTTGTTGGATCAATCACTGCATTGTCAGACGATGTCCAAGCAATAGCAGAACCATTGGTACCTGTTGCAGCTAATGTTAATGTGGTTGCTGTTTCATACTTAGCATCGAAATCTAATGCTTTTGCATCTAAAGCAACTTTGCTGACATCATTAAGTGTTGCAGCTGTTAGAACGGTTGTATCTGTGTAATAGAAGAATGGTTTATTTGACCAAGCCATTGGATTAGTTACATCAAAGAGTTGACCGACAGTAATTGCAGTTAATGCATCAGCTGCAACTTGGCTTAATGCTTTTCTTGAATCCCACTTCATTTGGATGGTTAATCCTGAAGCGAGTTGTTCGAATGTCACTGTAACATTACCATAAGAGTCAGAAGACTTAGCAGTGACATAAAGTTGTGTTAATGTTACGAGTTGTCCCTGATAAGGAAGCATATCGGTAGCATTTAATCCAATAGCATCAACATTCATTGCGGTTGGCATAGTTGCATCGCCTACTGCATTGATGGCTGTTGGAGCAATTTGTCTCATACCACTATAAACTGATCTTGAACCAAAGACTTCAACTTCTTTACCTAAATTCGCGGTTAAGAATGCTAACATCGTCGCATCAGCTGTATAGATGGCAATACCACCTGTTTCATCTTGAATAAAGAATGTACGATAGTATTCAGCGGTTGTAACAATACCTGTTGTACGTACTCTATTACCAGTTGCTGTATTAATAACTTCTAGAATAGAAAGAACAGGAAGTTCACCAACCTTAAAGGTGACAGTGAATGTATCTGTTGCTTCGCCACGGGTTAAGGTTGCAGTTAAGGTAACATCTTCTTGTCCAGCTGCTGGCATAGTGACAGCACCGGTAGATGCGTTAACTAAAACGTTATTGGATGACCAAGCAATAGTAGTACCTAAAACATAAGTTGGTAAAGTTAATGTTGTTGCAGCTTCATAGGCATTCACAAAGAGTGGTGCCAATGAGTTCTTAGCTACTGCGACAATACCTGCATCATCAAGACTTGTTTGAACATCATCTTCGGTTTCTGTGAAGATAAATGTGAAGATATTTCTATCTGTTCTGAGTGAATAGAGAATAACATTTAATGTCACTTCAAGACCGTTGAATGCACGGAGTGCAGCAATATTGGACTTGTAGTAAATCATTAATGCATTGGTCTTAAATGGAGAATTTGCTGAAGAATCGATGAGTGATCCATCATGGTTGGTATTGACTAAGAATGTATCATAGTTACCTGTGCCTTGAGATTGGACTTTAGCTGTGATAGTAATATAATCATAGGTAAATGGAGCTTCAGCGGTATAAGATGTTGGTAATGTTGCAATATAGTCAGAAATTGATGTTGTGACTTCTCTTGGAGCAAGAACTTCAGGAGCTGCTTCAGAATCCACAAGGATAACTGGCTTATTCGCATCTGCAGTTGCGTTTAATTGGTAAGAACCAAAGTAGTAGTCTACCATACCTGTGATGGTGAAGACTTCGCCTGCAACCACTTTCGCTGGTGGGTTACCGCCAGTATAGACGAAGAGGAGTTCAACGCCATCAGTGAACATGTAACCATCTGTCGTAACACCAACGATAGTAACATCTGGAATCTTGACGTATGAATCTTCGCCGAGTGCTAATGCTTCCGCAATGGTAGCTACATCAGTAGATGGTGCGAATGGAAGGACAATGACTTCAAATTCTTTGGTCATTGTTAAACCAGCATAACGAAGCGTTGCTGTTAATACAACAGTGGCTTGTTCTGGTGAACGAGTGACCACACCTGTGTTCGAAACAACTTCTGTGTTGCTGGATGACCATTCCACTTCAACGTCGTATTGACCAACGGTTAATGGAAGTTCGATATCAGCTGCAACACCATTAGAAATACCTGCAAGGAGTAATGAATCAGTAGCTTCTTGAATAATCAAGGTTGCGGGTTTTTCTGTGTAAGCTAAAACTTTGATGACGAAATCTCTAGTTTCTCCACCGATGGTTGCGGTTAAGATGACAGTTTGATCAGTCGTGCCATATGCTGGACGAGCGACAGTTCCATCTGTACCTAACACTGCTTCATTGGTTGAAGCCCAAGTGATGGGAAGACCAAGGGATTCCATTGGTAAAGTGATTGCAACAGTGACACCATCTGCTGATTCCCCGCGTGCGTAATCAATATAGATCGCATCGAGAGCATCGAGTGGGTCAATGACAACGTCTGCCGCTTTGACAGTGACATAATATTGTCTTGTTCTTGAATATTCACCATACGTCAATGTCGCAGTCAAACTAACACCTGTATCAGTTGCAGGACGAGTAACCACACCAGTGTTGCTAACAACAGCGGGATCGCTTGATTCCCATGTGATGGTTACTTCGCCAACCGAAGTAACGAGGGTTAGATTTTGTGTGACCATACTTTCACTATCGCCTGTTGCGTAAGTAATCGCTACAGAATCAATGGCTGCATCTACTAATGCTTGTTCATCTTCGCCGCAAGCGACTAAGGTGAAGACAGCAAGTAGCATAACCACTAAAGATAGCAAACCTTTAGTAAAACTAAATCTTTTTGTATTCATGACTTTCCTCCTATTTAAATTCTATATTATTTATACCCGGCAACATCAATTGGAAATTGCTATAATACTGTGTGACGGGCCCAAATACCATAAATTGATCGCCTACTTCAAATGTGTAGGACGGGACAAAACTTGCTGTGAAGTCATCCACTCTAATGTTGACAGTCGTACCAAAACTATCTTGTGCAACAACGGTATAGGCTTCACTATTTGGTGCTTCATCGATTTCAATCACGGTTAGATGATCAAAGCGAACCACACGTCCGACATAATCTCCCATTTGGGTGCCTACAATCGTGGTGATCGTCACTTCATTATCGGTATCGATAAGAACCATATTTTCATACTTGTAATTCGTTAACTGCTTGCTTTCGAAGTAGACCGCTGGAACAAGTCCTTGAATCGTCACTTCGTAGCCAATTTGGAGTTCATTGGTTAGGTTATACCCTGTGTAAAGGAATATTCCTCTGCCATTTTCTTCCAAATAAACACTGTAACCGACCTTGGAGGTAATGACACCGGTCACGGTGACTTTACGTCCGATATAATCATCAAAGTTATCTAAGAGATCGCCAATTAGGATAGGTGTTCCTGCAGTTGAATAATCATAATCAGGGTCTTCTTCACCGTAAATGCGTTTTCCGGTAAGTTGTGTTTCTGCTCCGGCGACAGTGAATACGTTTCCGTATTGAGTCGTACTTGCTGAGGATACCCATGCGTAAGCTTGTTCGACGAGTTCTAAGTTGAGAAGTCGTGTGACACCATCTTTCACATACCATACCCATGCAAGATAACGTCCGTTACCATCGGTACGTTCACCTTCGGCTTGAAGAATGATCTTTTCAGCTCCGCTTAACTTCTCTCTAACGAAGTTTCCTGCTTTAATACCCCAAGGATCATATTTACTGGTCGCTTCTGGTGCATCGATACCTAAGTATCTCACGGTAAATCTGATGCCTGTTTTATTATCGATAAAGTTTGTAGTGTCGCCATCAGTAAATGTGGTTACTGTGACTTCCCCAATGCCATCATCGATAAACGATAGATTGGTATAACTCACCGATAAACGTAATCCATCGGTGTAATTTGTATCAAATGGGGGAACGGTTAACGTCAAGATGCGTTCGACGGTTGTAACTAAACTAGAGTTAATCGCTTCATAGACAATCGTGTACGTACCTACTCGGTAATAATCGATACTGGCCACTGGATTTCCTTGGCTATTACGTATTTCTTTGATATATAGGAAACTACCAAAAGGAATATCATTCCCTAAATAATCGGTTGCTGTTACTCCTTCTTCAGGATCAAATGTGGGAGGATTCCCTTGAACAGCAACATAGATAGATACATCATCAACACCAGAGATGGTGGGAGCACTCGGCAGTGCTTGTGCAATTTCTACACGAATGCTTGTTCCGGGTTCAACTAAATCACCCGTTTCATAACTGACGTAACGAATAAAATATCCTGCAGCGACATCACCCGTTTGGATATAACGAATGATCACTGTTAAATCAATGCCTTCAAAATATTCTTGGACTTCAGCTTCAGTCTTGCCTGATAGATCTGCGAGTGTAATCCGATTATCGACCGGAGTTGGCTCGGGTTCCTGGCACGCGGTGGTCAGGAATCCGAGAGCAACCATCAGAACAAGGGTTAATAATTTTCTCACGAGCCACCGAGGTTTGCTTCGTTGTAGGCTTCAAGTAATGCAGCAGTGATATCGCCATCACCGAGCATAATGCGTTCAAGGGCTAAACCGACTTGAACACGTGCACGTGACGATCCAATAAACGCTGGGTCATAGAACATGTAGCCTGATTGTCTATAGGCTGCGTTAGCTGCCATAGAGATATAGAGTTGATTTGCTGAAGGATTGTTCAAGAAGTTTTGATAGGTTGTACTTTCATATGCGCTAATACGAACGGGTAGGTATCCAGTATTCATTGCCCAGTCAATCGTATTTTCGATACTGATGATGTGCTTTAAGAATAACCAAGATGCGAGTTGTTCTTGATCCGTACCTGTCTTCATTAAGGAAATATTGGTTCCTTGTTGAATAACAGCTTTGTTATCGGGTTGATCTGCATTGTAAGGAACAGGTCCTACACCGATTTCGAAGACGGGCTCTTCAGTGGTTGGATCAATAGGTGGCACGTTGTAACGGATACCTGCAGATGAACCAATCGTCACGAATGTTTGTTGATTGACGAATGGTGTCGATGCATATTGTTGATCCCAGAATTCTGGCAATGTAATGATGTCATTATTGGTCTTTAAGAAGTTCATCGCAGAAATGGTGTTTGCATTGTCTACCCAGAGGTATTGGCCTTGGAAAGTTTCAAAGTTAATGCCTGTGTAAGCTCCACCAAATTGACGTGTAAAGGTAATGAACGCATTACCTGTTGAGTCATAGGATGCGGGAACAATTAAGGCTTTCGCAGCTGCGATGAGTGGAGCGAGATCTTGTTCACTCATGCCAACGTTTGCTGCACGAACTTTTTGTTCTGCTAAGTTGTCGCCATATGTCTTGAGGGCAGGTGCTGCAGCAATTACATCTTGCCATGTTTCAGGTTCATCGAGTTCAAGAAGATCGAAGACAGTCTTGTTATAGATCATGACTTCTGTGGACTTGTTGAATGGAAGTGAATAATAGGTACCTTCAGCATCATATTGGCTGTTTTCTTCTAAGTATGAGCCAATGATATCATCAAGTGCATCATCACCGTTGAGTCCCCATGTTGTACTATCAATATATGGGTTTAAGTTCAACACCGCTTTACCATTTAAGTATTCAGCGACATGGTCGGGATATGCTTGAACCATATTGGGCATTTCACCTGCGGTAATCGCATTGATCATATTGCTCTTTAAGGTATCATAGTTGCCTGCACCGGCTGGAATAACCACTGTGACATTGGGATAGAGTAAATTGAAGCTATCTGCATACTTTTGAAGTAATGCTTGGTTGGCTTCACCCATCGCGTGCCATAAAGTAATGGTAATAGGATCTGTCGTTAAGGTCAAGGGGATATCACTTTGCTTCACTTCAAGACGAATCGTGGCACTTGCACGAATACCGGCGTTATTCGTTACACGAAGTGTAATGTTATAGACGCCTGGAGTATCGAGTAAATAAATACCTACGACTTCAATTAAACTTGTGATGTTTCCATCGACTGGGTCTGTCGCTGTGACGCCTGCTTTAGGATCATAGTCACCAGAACCAATGAAGTACACTTGATTTGCTACCACACCATTCAATGTTGGTGGAAGTGCGTTAGTTGCACTGTTAACGGTCAATGTGATCGTTGCGGTTGCAACTTCACCATCAGCATCCGTAACAGTTAACGTAATGGTATATGTTCCTGGGAAGTCGTTATCACCAGGTTCATATCCCGAAACTTCAATTTGATCGGTTAAATCGCCATCGCGATCATCTAAGACGGTCACGCCATCTAGGGGATCGTATTCGTCACCTTGATCGATGACGGGATTTGCTACCACACCTGAAAATACAGGTGCTTCATTACGTTGTTGAGCACATGCAGAAAGCGTAAGCACACTGAGCATTGCCAAAACGATAAAGATTATTTTTCTCATTTTTTCCTCCTGTTAAAATGATCTTTTTTTATCCTTTCGTTCCACTTCTACCCACACCAGCAATGATGTATTTTTTGAGGGAGA
Organism: Acholeplasma sp.; assembly: GCA_003605085.1. Lineage (GTDB taxonomy): Bacteria > Bacillota_I > Bacilli_A > Acholeplasmatales > Acholeplasmataceae > Peloplasma. Next base: position 22,911 of record QZKD01000018.1, read on the forward strand.
AGAAAACGATTAAGAGCGGAACGGTAACAAGCGCTGTCGCGGCTAATTGAATATTATAGACAGGACGCGCATCAGAGCCTTGTCCAACAACGAAACTTGTTGAACGTAAAGCAACTGAGATCAACCAATTTTCTTCTGCAGGTGCGACGAGTTGTGGCCAAATATAGGCATCCCATGCACCAATGGCAGATAAAATGGTAATCGTGGTAATGGTTGGACGAGCAATCGGAATCATGACACGTTGTAAGTACTTGAAGTCTCCACAGCCGTCCACTTGTGCTGCACGATAGAGCGTATCAGGAATCTGTCTGAATGATTGTCTTAAGAAGAAAATATAGAAGACAGAGGTCATAAAGGGGAAGATCAAGGCATAACGTGTATTGATCCATCCTAAATTACTGACTGTAATATAGTTAGTGATCGTATAGAGTTCCCCCGGAATCATCATCGTCATTAAGAGAATGGAGAAGATAAAGTCTCTTCCTTTGAATTCCAATCTCGAGAAAGCAAATGCAGCTAAGATTGTTGTGGTCACTGTTCCTAACATCGATAGAATCCCTACGACGAAGGTATTGACGATATATTGCCAGAAGTTGAAGCGGGTTAACGCCACCTTAAAGTTGACCCATTGCATTTCTCTAATATTAATAAAGAAGCGAGGATTTAAGAATGTCGTTAATTCCACATTGGTCTTAAGTGCAGTAATGAGCATCCAATAGAATGGAATGAAGATGAATAGTGCAATCAGTGTCAAGAAGGTATACATCGTGACGGTAGCTACTAATTTCACTAGAACATCCCGACGCGCAACTTTCTCTAAATCGATTTGAGAACTCGACATCTCCTTGTTTTTTTCGCGGCGTTCTTTTATATCTCTGAAAGTCTCTCCACTGAACAACCGTGAAATACTATGACCAATACTCTTCATAAATCCGTTCAATCCATATCCTTTAACCACTTGCATAATTTCAAAGGTATTAAGGAAACGAAGGATCGATGAGCCAATATTGAAGGTAAACAAACTCATAAACGCATAAAGCATTTGGGTACGATATGTCCATTCATCCATTTCAATCACATCTTTGCTACGGATGCGTTTGAAGTTACTTATGGTAAGAGGTAAGAAGACGATGAGATATCCAATAAGAAGAGAAATCAGCGCATTCATGGTGGGTTGACCAAAAGTAAATCCTAGTACGGTATAGTTCGTATCCACCACATCGGTAATAAGTTCTGGCTCTTCAAGAATAATGAAGAGATGTGAAAGCATATAAATACCTAAAATCACATAAAGAAGGTCAAACAGTGTCGCAAATAAATCTAATCTACGAATCTTTTTCGTATATCGTTTCATGTTCTTCCCTCCTTAGTAGTGAACACGGCGTTTGCCAACTTGAAGTTGGATCACGGTGAACCCTAAGATGATCAAGAACAAGATGATGGCTGCAGCGGAAGCTAAAGACATCATACCATCAAGTGCAGCAAGCCCGATGTAATCATAAATATAGAAGACAATAGTTTTTAAATTAATGGTTCCTGTTGCCCCAGTTGTAATCATCCCTTCACGGTTAATGATGGCAACAACTGATGAATACGTCTTGAATGATCCAATCACTGAAGTAATGAGAATGTAGAAGATCATCGGTGAAATTAGAGGAACAGTAATTCGTTTGAAGGATGTATAGCGTCCTGCACCATCAATTTGAGCAGCTTGGTAATATTGCTTATCAATCCCTTGAATTCCAGCAAGGAAAACGATGATCTTAAATGCTAACCCATTCCATACGGAATAAATTAAGATAACAGACATCGCAGACCAGAAGGTCGCCCCAACACCGACCCAAACGATGGGTTGTCCCCCAAACCAAGAAATGATTTGATTGGCTAACCCAAGATTGGTTAAGTCATTGGAGTTCCCTTTAAACATGTAGGCGAACACAAGACCGATTGCAATCGAGTTGGTCACATAAGGTAAGAAGAAAATCGTTTGATAGAAACTTTTGAGTGGTTTAATCGCATTCATTGCAACTGCGATGAGTAAACTCAAGATTACTGCAATCGGCACGGAAACTATAACAATAATCCCAGTGTTGAACACAGCTTGCTTGAAGTTGGCATGTCTTAATACAGTTAAGTAGTTACCTGCTAAGGTGTACCCACTAAATTCATTGGTTTGAATGTTATATCCTGTGTAAAATGAAATGATAAATGAGTTGAAGATGGGATAAAAGGTGAAAATTCCTAAAAGAATAAAAGCAGGAATGACGAAGAGAATAAACTTAAACCAATGAGGCATATGAGAAATAAAACTCAAGTGGTGTTTATCCATCCAGTCATTGATGATCACCATCATATGATGGGTGCGACTGCGGAATTTCCAAATGAAATCCTTCAGCGCTAGCTTGAATGTACTCATAGGTGAAGTCCTGTTTCCTTACTGAATAGATGTACTTTACCCTTCTTCACACCAAGTTTGATCGTTTTTTGTTGATAAACCGAATCAGAATCCACGAGTGCACGAACATTGATTCCGCCGATAGCAAAGCGGATCATGGTATCACGGCCGATATGTTCGACATCTTCTGCGTCCACTTCAAATCCGTTAGGATCTACTCTGAAGTCTTCAGGTCTTACACCGATGTTGTAGATACCATCTTTTTGATCACTATCACCTAAAACGACATCGCCAACCATGACTTTACCGGCTTTAATATGTCCTTCAAAGGTATTAATTGGAGGATTTCCTAAGAAACGAGCAACGAAGAGGTTATCAGGGTTGTTATACATTTCTTGAGGTGCTTCCATTTGTTGTTTAACACCATAATTTAAAACGACCATTTGATCGGATATACTCATCGCTTCTTCTTGGTCATGGGTCACGAAAATCGTCGTGATCCCCGTTTCGCGTTGAATACGTTTAATTTCTTCTCTGGTTTGAAGTCTTAAACGAGCATCTAAGTTTGAGAGGGGTTCGTCTAAGAGAAGTACTCTGGGTTTTTTAACGAGCGCACGTGCAATCGCTACACGTTGTTGTTGTCCACCAGAAAGCTGTGAAGGTTTTTTATCGAGTTGATCTTCAATCCCAACAAGCTTGGCCATTTCCATCACTAAATCTTCCGCTTCTGTACGCTTAATATTTAAATTTTCAAGTGGAAACATAATGTTTTGACGCACAGTCATATGAGGATAAAGCGCATAGTTTTGGAAAACTAAGCCAATTCCTCTTTTTTCTGGAGCGAGGCGAGTGACATCATCGTCACCAAAAAATATATGTCCACCAGAAGGCTTATGAAGCCCTGCAATCATAAAAAGGGTGGTTGATTTACCACACCCCGAAGGTCCAAGTAGACCGACGAGCTTTCCTGAAGGAATGGTGATGGTTAAATCATCGACGGCGCGAGTTTCTTTACCAGTTTTGTCGGTAAATACTTTGGTTAAATTCTCTAATCTGATCTCCATGTGATCGTAAACTCCTTAGGGTCTATTTTTACTTTTTATAAAAAAGAAAAGTACTTTCGTTGTCCAAAAGCACTCTTAGTCACAAGTATTGAAAAAAACACTCTGTGTCGTTGTCAAAAAGGATGTTCGAATATCTGTTAGAATTTGATACATAGAACTTTCACCTCAACAAGAGTATTATATAATAATACGACTGAAAAAACAATGTTAAGATGAATCTACTTAACGGATTTTTACACCTTTTTTTCAAAGATATCGCTGAAAGCGCTTTTAGGGGTAATTCAATTATAGTAAAGAGAGCAGTCTTTGTCAACGTAAGTTGATTGTTTTTCTTTACAAAAGAGAAAACAGCACAATAGAGTGCTGTTTGTCTATACATTGTTATTTACAATAACAGGATTTCATTTTTACATTAAAATTCGCAGTTCTTTGGTGTTCTTGGGAAGGGGAGGACATCTCTAATATTTTCAACACCTGATAGGTACATGATAAGTCTCTCAAAGCCCATTCCGAAGCCCGAGTGTACACATCCACCATAGCGTCGTAAGTCGAGATACCATGTAAAGTCCTCTTCTGGGATACGAAGTTCTTCCATGCGTTTAAGGAGGTAATCTAAGCGTTCTTCACGTTGCGAACCACCGACAAGTTCACCAGAACCTGGAACGAGTAAATCCATGGCTGCAACCGTTTCATGATCTTCATTTAATCGCATATAGAAAGCTTTAATATCTTTAGGCCAATCAATCACAAACACAGGTGATTTAAAGTGTTTTTCAGTTAAATACTTTTCGTGTTCAGTATTAATATCTTGTCCATGCTTAGGTAAGTTTTCAAATTTAACACCACTATGAAGTAGAATGTCAATTGCTTCTTTGTGCGTGACTTTCGCGAAAGGAACATCTAAAACTTTCTTTAGGCGATCGATGAGTCCTTTTTCAACGAAGGTATCGAAGAAGATCATCTCTTCAGGAAGCTTATCAAACACATAGCGGATAATGTATTTGACCATCTCTTCAACAACTTGCATGTTTTTACCCAAATCCGCGAAGGCCATTTCAGGTTCAATCATCCAAAACTCAGATGCGTGACGTTGGGTGTTTGAGTTTTCAGCTCTAAACGTAGGTCCAAATGTGTAGACGTTTCTGAAAGCAAGCGCATAGGCTTCTGCTTCAAGCTGTCCGGTAACGGTTAGGTTGGTTCTTTTACCAAAGAAATCTTTCTTGTAATCGACCTGTTTTTCTTCATTTAAAGGAATATTATCGAGTGGAAGTGTCGTCACTGAAAACATTTGGCCAGCACCCTCACCATCGTTTGCAGTGATAATGGGTGTATGGGTATAAATGAATCCCTGAGATTGGAAAAATTCGTGAACGGCCATTGCAGCGACTGAACGAAGACGAAAAACAGCGTGAAATAAGTTGGTTCTTGCCCGTAAATGGGCAACTTCACGCAAGAATTCCCGTGTATGTCGTTTAGGTTGAATGGGGTAATCTTCGGGTGAATCTCCTAAAAGTTCAATGTGATGTGCTTTGAGTTCGAAAGGTTGTTTCGCTTCAGGTGTTAAAACAAGTTCTCCTCGAATAGCGATTGCACTACCGACTCTTAGTTTTTGAACATCCTTAAAATTGTCGATCTTTTGTTCTTCATAGACGACTTGAAGGGTTTCAAAAAATGTTCCATCATGAAAATTGATAAAACCGAACTCTTTTTGCGCGCGATGATTACGAATCCATCCATAAAGTTTAATCACTTTATGAAGTTGTTCTTCAGTTTGACGATAAATCTGTTTGACTGTTGTTTCCATATGATTTGCCTCCTATAGGGAAATAAAAAACGCCCTTAATAATCTAAGGACGTAATATTTACGCGGTACCACCTTAGTTCTAGATGACTCTAGCCCTCAAAAGCCTTATAACGCTGGCGTGCGGATGGTTCTACTATTCGTTTAAGAATTTCTTCCATCTCTCAGAGTGTTCTTCACAAGAAACATTAGGTCGACTTTCACCGTCTTCGACTCGCTTAACTAAGGGGTTTTTGTTACTCTCTCATCATCGATTTATCATTAGTATACTGTTAATAAAGCGATTTGTCAATCGATTTCTTCAACGTCTGGTTGTTCGATATGTTCTAAGTCATCTTCTGCGATTTCATCAAATTTCGCTTGAGAGATGTGTTCAAACTTTTTAGAAATTTTCGTTGTGGTCACATGGACATCTTTTGCACTGGTAGATACACTATCAATTGAACGTTTTAGTTTTTCCCAACGCTCACCATAACGCTTGAAATCTTCGCCCATTAGCTTAAGTTCATTAATAATCATACTAGCTTGTTTATTTTTCTCGATATTGATAATAATCATTTGAATCATCGAAAGCATATAGATGAGTGTCGTGGGTGATGTTACCCAGACTTTGTTTTGATTGGCATAATCGATGATTTCTTCATGATTTGCATAGATTTCAGCGAATACTGCCTCTGCGGGGACAAACATCACCGCGTGATCACTTGTTTCACCGGCAAGAATATATTTATTCTTGATGTCATCGATATGTTTTTTGACATCGCGTTTAAATTCTTTGTTTGCGGTTTGACGATCGGCATCTCCTATATCCTTATTAAGCATGCGCTTATAATTTTCTAGAGGGAATTTGGAGTCAACAGCAACCATCCCCATAGGCTCTGGTGCGAAGATCACTGCATCAGCAATCGCATTATTGGAAAGACGACGCTGCTTATCATAAAGTGTCGTTTTTTCACCAAAGACACCTACTAATAACTGGTATAATTGAACTTCGCCAAAGATCCCCCTTGTTTTTTGACCTTTTAAAAGATCATTGAGCGAAACCACTTCGTTTGATAACGACTCAATTTTCTTTTGAGCTTCGTCAATTTTCGTTAATCTTTCGACAACATTGGTAAACGTCTGAGTCGTTTTTTCAAACCCTTGTCCCAGTCTTAACTCTACTTTTTCGTTGATTTCGCGCAGTTTTGTTTCAATATGTTGCATCATGGTGTCTTTAAATTGATTGAGATCTGTTTGACTGGTTTTGCTCGTTTCTCCGAAAAGTTTCGCCATCTCAAACTTGAATTCTCCGTACTCTTTTTGAATATATGCTTTTAAGTCAGATTGAGTCTTGGTGAATTCTGACAGATCGATGTCTTGTGGTTCTTGCTTTTTCGACTTGAGAAGCACAAAGATTAATAACACCAAAACAACAACAAGCAATCCTAAAATGAGATAATCAAGCATGCATTTAAACCTCCATATCTTCTAAATAGTAAATGTACCAAACGTCATCCTTCACTTCAACATAGACGGTCATATAAGTCTCATCAGATAAAATCAAATCGTTGACTGAAGTGATAAAGCGATCATCATTTAACGCGCGTGCATAGTTTCGTTGACGTTCAGGCTCAACCATCACGCTTTGATAAGCGCGACTCACTAAATCTGTACAGTAATATTTATACTCCATATCTAGGAAGAACAAAAAATTATATAGGGCGTGATCGGATAGATTTGCCGCATAATCAACCACACCATCAAGTTGCTCATCGGTGATCCCTTTGACTCTTAATCCTACAAAATAAGGACGATATTTCGTACCATAATAAGGATATACGGGATCTGATGTATTTCTATAGTTGGGGTTCAACCAATAATTGGATGAACTTCTGCTGATTGTTGCGCTAAAATTATGGGGTTCATTTCCTGGATGTTGAATAAAATCCCAAATCGTTTCCTCTCCCTGTGGGAATCCATAAGCTTCATAAAAACGATTTTCACCATCGTTGATTGCAGCATGACCACCAAAAAAATAAGAGACAAAAAGGTGTCCAGCAGGACTATATGGAAAAGGCGATAACTGTGTGGTGAAAATATCCCCCTTCTGGCCAAGGAATTTTCGTGTATTATCGTAAAATACACTTCGTGTATCTTCAATTTCATAAGATGTTTCACGTGAAACTTTATAGTAGCGTCGTGTCTGAAAAACATCGGGTGAATACTCAAATTCTTCCTCATATTCAAAGACTGCGCGTGCTTTAAAGTCTTCAATGGCTTGATCGACTTGAATATTTTCAGCAACAGCGATACCAAGCGAATAAATCATCCCCATAAGAATGAGAACTAAGATGGTTTTGATGGCTTTCCATATGGTAAAGCGACGGCGTTTAGGTTGTAGTTTTTTCTTCACTTTTCCCATCAATAAATTCACCTGCTTTATTCCTATTATAGCACTTTGATTTAAATCAATGATAAGAAAATGCCGAGAGACTCGGCATTGTTCATTAGTGTTTTCTGGGTTTGATTACAAGTGCTCGTTCTTCGCCTTCACCTTCAGATTCGGTGATGACATCACGCCAATCTGAGAGTTTGGTATGAATGATTCTACGATCAAATGCATTCATGGGATCAAGTTTCACGGCAACATGTGTTTGAGCAACTTCTTTTGCTGTCTTCGTTGCTAAAATTTCGAGTTGTTTTCTTCTGTTTTCGTGATAGTTTCCTATATCGAGAGAAACGATAAGATGATCTTCTACAAATAGATTCAAATAGTTTCTTAACATAAACTGTAAGGATAATAAAGTTCTACCTTCGCGACCGATGAGAAGAGCATTTTCATCAGATTCCACATGGTAATGGATTTCTAAACCTTCACTGACGGTTATTACTTCCATTCTAGTTTTGATATCCATGGTTTTTAAGATATTTTCCAAATAGACTTTTCCTTCGGTAGCAAGACTGATGTTTGGGGTTGCTTCATAGGTTGCTGACGTCCCAAAACCAAGAAGACCCTTCTTTTCTTTGAGAACGCTAAGTTTAATTTTATCTTTTTGAATTTTTAATTGTTCAACAGCAATTTTTTCAGCTTCTTGTAAAGTTTTTGCTTCAAATTCGATTTTTTTAAAGTTCATTATATTCACCCCAGTAATTGTTTTTGCTTGAGTGCTTCATGCTTCTTTTCGTTGAGTTTACGGTTGACAAGTGTTTGACCTAATGAGTAGATGTTCCCGAAAATCCAGTATAGCGCGAGCGCGTTAGAAGAATAGGAAGCAAAAGCCATCATCACGACCATAAAATAACTGACATACTTCATGGTTTGTTCGGTTTGTTTTGCCTGTGGAGTTGGATTTTGACGTCCGGTATTTTTCGCGTATGTTGGTTTTTTCATCGAAATTTTTTGGAGTAAAAACATCGTTCCACCGACAATACCCGCGAGTACCATACCAATAATCCCGTCATTACCGTTAGCTAAATTGATGCCGAAGAAATTGGTGTTGCTGACAGAGTCAGCATACATACCACCTTCGATGGTGATTCTGCGAACAACGCCGTACATCGCAATGAAGATTGGCATCTGTAAGAAAGGCATTAAACAGCCAAAAACGCTGATTCCGTTCTTTTTGTAGACTTGCATCATTTCCATTTGCATCATTTGTTGAGATTGTGGATCTTTGCGCGTTGCATATTTCTGTTGAACTCTTTGCATATCTGGTTGCGCAAGATTCATTTTGATCGACATATCATTACTCTTGGCATAAATCGGCCAAGCTAAAGTACGTACAACGATGGTTGTGAATAAAATACCCACTGCAAAGTTGTTACCAAAAACGCTAGCAAAGAAGTTCATGATGAAGGCAACAGGAATGACTAAGATCCAATCAAAGAAATCGGCATCTTTGTTTGAAATAGGATCTTCACCACCGGCAACATACACGGTGAAGTTTTGCTCAAAACCACTATAGGTAAAGGTGACTACATAACTATATTGATTTCTAAAGCCATCATCATCGAGTGGATCATATCCGTTATCATTAAAATAGGTTGTAAAATTGGGATCGTTTTGATCCACGACAGTGACATCTCCATCGCGATAAACGACATAAGCCGTTACTCCATCAGGGTGAAACATTTCTCCCTTTTGATATAGGACAGAGTCCTTATCAAAGCGGAAGGTTACCATGACGATATCATTTGGATCTCCAACAATAGTGTCTGGTTTGACATATATTTGAAAGGATGCTTCGATCTCTGATTCGGTAAATGTGTATGTTCTCACACCGTCATCATTGGTAAGTACATTGGTGGGGAGTTGTCCATCGTATTCAACAAGTGTTCCCACACCGTTTTCGGTTAAATTCCAGTAGGATAGACCGTTCTCGCCTTTAAAGATGATGTTGTTGGCTTCGCTTTCATCGAAAACAAGTTTTTCCCAAGAGTTAACTTCACCCACTGGATTGTTGACGATGATTTGTTTGACGGGATCAGATCCGCCACCACACGCCGCTAAGCTAATAGCAACAATAACCATCATGACGAGGAAGATAATGCGTTTACTCATGTTCTTTCTCCGTTAGTTTAGATTTTTTAAATAGAGCATGTAATCTACTCTGCATCTCTTGGTAGGACAATTCAATCGCAGAGGGTTTAATGACAATAACAAAGTCTTTACCTTTGCTAATATCGTCTTTTATCTCTTGAATGATCATCCGGATTCGACGCTTTGCTAAATTACGTTCGACAGCGCCACCATAACGGCGGCCGATGGATAATGCGAAACGAAAGTGTTCGTTTGCAGGATCCTCGCTTTGATAGATTGCAAAATAACTGTCACCCTTGACAACCTTCTTCTTAAAGATCGCATCGATTTCGCTATTTTTCTTTATGCGATATCTCTTTTTCATCGGTTTTCAATGTTTTAAAAAAAGAAGGACTACTCTTCATGATAACAAAATGTTTGTTATTATTTTAATCGAGTAATCCAAGTGTTTTTAAAATAATGATTTAGTTTAGACAGTCAATTCAGCGCGGCCTTTCGCTCTGCGGCGGGCGAGGACGCGACGACCGTTTGCTGTAGCCATTCTTGCTCTAAAACCATGAGTCTTTACACGTTTTAGTTTACTTGGTTGATAAGTTCTTTTCACAATAAAACCACCTTTCTTGCGAAACCATGCTTTTTCATTATATAAAAAGACCCCCTATTTGTCAACCACAAACCTTTCTTTTTTTGTGAAAAGGAAGTCTTGAAACAGAGAATGTCGTTCTTACATTGAGCACGTCATTTTATTCGCTTGTTTTTGCCACATGAAATCGTTTTTCTTGTGTGGGTAACTTACCCCCATTTTTGGGGAATTGTGGATAACTTGGCAAACTCACATATTCGCTTTATAAAGGGGTTAATTTAGACTACTTTCCCACATTGTTTCCACTTACCCACAATCACACATCAGCACTTTTCCACAAAAACTGTTGATAAGTTTTTTGCGCAAAAAAGTTGAATTATGTTATTCTAATTATACGATGAATTGAGGGATGAAAAATGAACACGTATGACCTACTCTGGCAGCGCATTTTGAATGAACTTGAGATCACGTTTAGCGAGGATATCTTCCAAGAAGTCTTCGAACCATTAAAGTCAACGCATAAATATGCGAATGACCATGTCTACGTGATCGTTGCAAGTGAGTTCATTAAAAACCGCATCAACAGACTTTATCTGTCCAAAATCAATGCTTTAGCACAAAAATTCCATCAATCACCGATTCGCTTTAAGTTTGTAACCGAATCTGAGTTAATCCCTGAAGAAACATTGGTGAGTCCTGAAAGAAACTTGAGTTTGAAGTATCGTCCAGGAAATTTAAATGCAACCTACACATTTGATAATTTTGTCGTTGGTAAATCCAATATGTTTGCCTTTAGAATGGCGATGAAAGTCGCGGATCAACCCGGTGCGGTCGCGAATCCTCTTTATATTTTCGGGGATGTCGGGTTGGGTAAAACCCACTTAATGCAAGCGATTGGTAATTATATCTTAGATCAAGATATCAATAAAAAAGTGCTTTATGTAAAAGCGGATGGTTTTATCGAAGATTTTGCAAACTTGTTAAAGAAAGAAAGAATGGAAGATTTTAATGCGAAGTATCGCGATATCGATATTTTGCTCGTTGATGATATTCAAATTATGGGTGGAGCTACGAAAACCCAAATGGAGTTTTTTAAACTCTTTGATTACTTATATCAACAAAATAAGCAGATCGTCATCACCAGTGATAAACCTGCATCTGAACTAAAAAACATTATGACACGTTTAACTTCACGTTTTGAGGTGGGGTTAACTGTCGATATTCAAGTTCCTGATTTAGAGCATAGAATCGAAATTCTTAAACGTAAGCTTGCTTCTGAATCCAGTGATATTCATGATATTCCATTAAATGTTTTAGAATTTATCGCTTCATCGTTTGTGACCAACATTCGTGAACTCGAAGGAGCGCTAAAACGTGTTTTATTCTACTGCTTGACCAACAACCTAGATTTAACGATTGAATCCGTTAACGAAGCCTTAGAACCCCTTTTAAAGACGAAGCGCAAGAGTGATGCATTAAATGAAAACAATTATGATCGTATTCAATCGATTGTCAGTGATTTTTATGGGATTTCTTTAGAGGATTTGATAGGGAAGAAAAGACATACAAAGTATATCCTCCCACGACATATTGCTATGTATCTCATTAAAGTACGTTATAATATCCCATATAAAACGATTGGTTCACTCTTCGGCGATCGCGATCATTCCACTGTTCTTGCAGCGTGTGAAAAAATTGATAACGATTTAAAACAAGATGCTGCACTTAAGATCGCTGTGGATACATTGATTAAAAAAATTGATGCTTTTAATAAAAAATGATGTTCGTTCATTGTTGGAAAATATGGTATAATAATAGCGATATAAAGCCTTTCTAACATTTATCCACAAACCCACAATGACTAACAACAATAATTAAAAGATTTAAATAAAAGAAATAAAAGGAGCCCGCATATGATTTTCAGTGTCGATCGTGACGTATTACTAAACCAACTACTTATCGTTCAAAAAGGTCTTCCTTCTAAAACACCACTCCCCATTCTTTATGCGATTAAGTTTGAGGTCAATGAGGACCATATGATTTTAACAACAAGCAACACCGATGTTGCCATTCAAGTCTTGGTCGATGATCATACACTTTCCATTAAACAAGCTGGTAAGGTTGCAATTCCAGGACGTTATTTAATCGAAATCATGCGTAAAATCACTTCTCAACGTGTTGAGTTTGCGCTAATCGAAGATAAACTCATCGTCATTAAAGCAGATCGTTCTGAATTTAAACTACGTCTAATAGATGTTGAAGATTATCCTGATATCGATTTCCTCGATCTCAATGATCCTGTTGTTTTAGATAGTGTATTGATTAAAACCATTATTAAAGAAACCAATTACGCAACCGCCAATACAGAAAAACGACCTATTTTAACAGGTGTTAATTTTAAATATTTGGATAACCATTTATATTGTGTTGCTACAGACTCATATCGTTTGTCTCAAAAAAATGTTAAATTAAGAACCCATAGTAAGCAATTTGATATCGTAATTCCCAATAAGAGCTTAGATGAATTATCTAAAATTCTCGACACCTATAACGATGATGTTGAATTATTTATCAATCCCAATAAAGTTTTATTTAAAATGAATAAGATTTTATTCCAAACACGATTGCTTGAAGGAACATATCCAGATACGATGCGGATTATCCCTGTGGAATTCCCTGTGGTGATTCCTTTCAACAAAGAAGAACTCTTAGCTGCAGTAGAACGTGTTTCACTTCTCTCACCAAGAGATCGAGAAACCAACTACAATATCATCAAGATGAGTCTACGTCCTGATCGTGTCGTAGAAATGAGTTCCACCAACAATGAAGTTGGGGATGCTTTAGAAGAAATCATTCCTTCATCCGATGCCGTTGGACCTGTGATTAAAATTGCGTTTTCTTCACGTTATTTAGTCGAAGCACTTAAGTCATTCAGTTCATCTGAGGTGCTCATTCATTTCGCTGGTGAAGTCAAACCTTTTGTTATAAAAGGAAATTTAGATGCGGATCTTCTCCATTTGATTTTACCTGTAAGAATTGACTAATTACAAATTTTAAAATCAAGAGTCATTTTTATGGCTCTTTTTTTATTTATTTCTTTGTAGGCTCAAATTTCCATTTTAAAGACGTTTTTTAAAACCATCTAAACCAACCATTAAGGTGATAAAAAAAGACTAAAAAGGGGTGCTTTTTTACTTATATTATGATATAATATAAATAGAATCTGAGAGGAAGTTCATGAAAACATTCAAAATTAATACCGAATTCATTACGCTCGGACAATTTTTAAAAGCAACAGATCACATTGGTTCTGGGGGAGAAGCCAAGTTTTTTTTATTAGAAAACGCCGTCCTTGTAAACCAAGAAAGACGAACTGAACGCGGGAAAAAATTATACCCTGGTGATAAAATTCACGTCAAATCTCATGACTATGTGATCCAAAGTGATTAAGCGAGTTTATATCAAACAATTTCGTAATCACGATGTAATAGATCTAACATTTGACAAACCATTTGTCTATCTTTACGGACTCAATGGTTCAGGGAAAACCGGTGTCTTAGAAGCGATTTTATTTTGTGCGACGACAAAATCACATCGGACAAATGAAGAAAAAGAATTGATCCAACGTAACGAACCTTTCGGTCAGGTGAAACTCTGGACCGATCAGGATCGCTATGAGATCGTCATATCGAAAACCGGGAAACGGGCGTCGATCAATGGCGTTGAAAAAAGAAAACTCTCAGACTTTATTGGGCATCTCAATGTGGTGATGTTCGCACCTGAAGATCTGAGTCTCATTCAAGGATCTCCATTGGAAAGAAGACAGTTTATTGATTTGGAGTGGATGCAACTCCACAAACCTTACTTAAGAGCACTCAATACCTATAAACAAGTCTTGAAGCAGCGCAACAGTTTACTTAAGAGAATAGGGATTGAAGACGATTTCACCTTTCTTAACATCTTAGCTGAACAACTCTATGAAGTAGGGTGTCAAATCATCATTGAAAGAAGACAGTTTATTAGTGAACTCAACACCTATTTAAAAGAGGTCTATTCCAAGTTTTCACCACACGAAGTTGAATTGGTGTATGAACCCGATGTGGATGAAAAAGCATTTCATCAGCACTTAAACAAGAACCAAAAACAAGATATACTCTATCAAACGACCCTTGCAGGACCTCATAGAGATGATCTTATTGTCCGTTTTAACCATTTTGAAGCCAAGACGTATGCGTCTCAAGGTGAGCAGCGTTTAATCGTTATAGCGCTCAAATTAGCCCTCTTAAAATTGATTGAGCACAAGACAGGCCGCAAGGCTACCCTTCTCTTGGACGATGTGTTAAGTGAACTCGATCCAGAAAAGCAATCTCTATTTCTAAAAGAACTACCCAAAGAACATCAGATCATCATGAATAGCACCCATCCAATCGAGGGTGATCACATTCAGATGATTCATCTTGCAAAGGAGTAATACACTATGTCCAATTATGATGCATCAAACATTCAAATCTTAGAAGGTCTAGAAGCCGTAAGAAAACGTCCTGGGATGTATATCGGAAGTACAGGATCAAGAGGACTTCATCACCTCGTTTGGGAAATCGTCGATAATTCGATCGATGAAGCCTTAGGGGGATATGCGACCAATATCACACTTGAACTTCTTAAAGATGAAGTCATTCGTGTCACCGATGACGGTCGTGGGATTCCTGTTGATCTTCACCCAAAAACCAAACGTCCCGCAGTAGAGACGATTTTAACCTCGCTTCACTCAGGCGGTAAATTTGATGGCAAATCATATAAAGTTTCTGGAGGACTTCATGGCGTCGGCGCTTCAGTTGTTAATGCGCTCTCTGAATGGTTTTTAGTCGAGATCCATCGCGATGAAAAAGCCTATGAACAACGCTATGAACGTGGCATTCCTGTCACGGATGTCACGGTGATTGGGGAGTCAACCCATACGGGAACGATTGTCACCTTCAAAGCGGATCATTTGGTTTTCACCGAAACGACAGTGTATGAATATGAAATATTACGTAATCGTATTCAACAACTTGCGTTCTTGAATAAAGGAATTAAGATTACGATTTCTGACCAACGTGGCGATACTCCGATTGAAAACACCTACCATTACGAAGGTGGGATTGTTGAATACGTTCAATTTTTGAATACAGGTAAAGGAAAAGTCAACCAAGAGATTATCTACATCGAACGCGAAGTAGAGGGTATTAGCTTAGAAATCGCCATGCAATATAACGATTCATATGCGACCAATCTTTATTCATTTACCAACAATATTCCTACCCATGAAGGTGGGATGCACGAAGATGGATATAAACTTGCGCTTACCCGTATTTTAAATAAGTATGGCACAGAATCGAATATGCTTAAAAAAGATGATTCATTTTTAGGCGAAGATACACGTGAAGGATTGACTGCGATTCTCTCGGTGAAGCATCCTAACCCACAATTCGAAGGACAAACCAAGACAAAATTAGGTAATCCAGAAGTGAGAGGAATTACATCTCAAGTATTTGGTGAAGGATTTGAACGTTATTTGATGGAAAATCCTACGGATGCCAAAGCGATCACTGAAAAATGTCTCATGGCATCACGTGCAAGAATTGCTGCAAAGAAAGCTAGAGAAGCTACACGACGCAAGTCGCCACTGGATGCTTTGGGATTCGCATCGAAGTTAGCGGATTGTCGCAGTAAAGATCCTATCATTTCTGAAATCTATATCGTCGAAGGTGATTCTGCGGGTGGATCGGCAAAACAAGGACGTGAGTCTGAGTATCAAGCCATTCTTCCACTACGCGGAAAAGTCTTAAATGTTGAAAAAGCACGTCTCGATAAAATTCTAAGCAATAAAGAAATCTTATCGCTTATTCAAGCTTTAGGCACAGGTATCGGAGATGAATTCGAGGCTGAAAAAGCACGCTATCATAAAGTAGTCATCATGACCGATGCGGATATCGATGGTGCCCATATACGCACACTCTTACTCACATTCTTCTTCCGCTATATGAAACCACTGATTGATTTAGGCTATGTCTTTATCGCACAACCCCCGCTTTATAAAGTTCAATCAGGCAAAAAGGTTGAATATGTCTATTCAGATGATCAACTACAACGTTTATTAAGTGAACTGGGTGGTAGACCAACGATTCAGCGCTACAAAGGTTTAGGGGAAATGAACCCTGAACAGCTTTGGGAAACCACGATGGATCCTGAAAACAGAACATTACTCCAGGTATCTCTCAAGGATGCGATGGATGCGGATCAGGTCTTCTCCATGCTTATGGGTGAAGAAGTTGAACCAAGAAAACAATTTATTCAAGAAAACGCGATTTACGCGAACAATATTGATGCATAAGGAGGAAACCCATGATGGACCAAACATTTAATAACGAATCAAGCAAAACCACAGAAGGTTACGTCAAAGAGATCAACATCTCCAACGAGATGAAAACCTCCTTCTTAAATTACGCAATGAGTGTCATCGTATCACGTGCACTTCCCGATGTCAGAGATGGACTGAAGCCCGTTCAACGCCGTATTTTATATGCGATGAACGATTTGGGTATGTCTGCAGATAGACCTCATAAAAAATCAGCTCGTATTGTCGGGGAAGTTATCGGTAAATATCATCCTCATGGTGATTCATCTGTCTATGATGCGATGGTGCGTATGGCTCAACCCTTTAACTACCGGATGCCCTTAATTGATGGACACGGGAACTTCGGTTCTGTCGATGGCGATGGTGCCGCTGCGATGCGTTACACCGAAGCTAGAATGTCTAAACTTGCGATGGAACTCGTCAGAGATTTAGAAAAAAACACTGTAGATTATGTCGATAACTACGACGGATCTGAAAAAGAACCTTCAGTACTCCCTTCAAGATACCCCAATCTACTTGTCAATGGATCCACTGGGATTGCGGTTGGGATGGCGACCAACATTCCTCCCCATAACTTAAGTGAAGTAATCGATGGCATCTTAGCGTATATGGATAATGAACAGATTACGAATGCAGAACTTATGGAATTCATCAAAGGCCCCGATTTCCCAACCGGAGGACAAATCTTAGGACTTTCAGGACTTCGTCTGGCCTATGAAACCGGAAGAGGTATTATCGCAAATCGTGCAACCGCTGAAATTGTCACACACAAAAATAAGCAAGCCATCGTTGTTACCG
Organism: Acholeplasma sp.; assembly: GCA_003605085.1. Lineage (GTDB taxonomy): Bacteria > Bacillota_I > Bacilli_A > Acholeplasmatales > Acholeplasmataceae > Peloplasma. The sequence goes on from QZKD01000018.1 coordinate 40,471, forward strand.
CGATTCCTTACCAAGTCAATAAAACAAGCTTAATCGAACGTATTGCTGAAATCGCTAAGGATAAGATCGTCGAAGGGATTACCGATTTACGTGATGAATCCAATCGAAAAGGAATGCGTATTGTGATTGAACTCAGACGTGACGTCAACCCTCATGTCATGCTGAATAATCTTTATAAATACACACAACTTCAAACATCGTTTGGCTTTAATATGATCTGTCTTGTCAAAGGTCAACCACAGATGTTAACCCTTCGCGATATGATCAAGTATTATCTTGAACATCAAGTCGAAGTCGTACAACGAAGAACGATTTATGATCTAGAAAAAGCAGAAGCAAGACAACATATTTTAGAAGGTCTCGTCATCGCATTAAATGATATCGATCGTGCGATTGAACTCATTAAAGCATCGAAGACAGGGGATGAAGCAAGAGAAACATTAATTGCTGAATACCAACTCACAGACATTCAAGCAAGAGCCATTTTGGACATGCGTCTTCAACGTTTAACGGGTCTTGAAATTGAAAAGATCAAGAGCGAAAGAGATGAACTTATTGTCAAAATTGGGGACTACAAGAATATCATTGAAAGCCATCCAAGAAAACTTTCTATCATTCGAGATGAACTATCAGAAATCAAATTAAACTATGGGGATGAACGTTTAACCGAAATCAACCTTCATGAAGATTTATCGATTGAAGATGAATCGTTAATTCCTGTGGAAGATGTCATTATTACAGTCACTAATAACGGATACATCAAGCGGATGAAAGTGGATCACTATAAGACACAGAATCGTGGCGGTGTCGGTATGTCAGGCATCAAGGTTCATGAAGATGACTATGTTGAACACATCACGATGACTTCAACCCATGATTTCCATCTCTTCTTCACCAATAAAGGACGCGTCTATAAGATCAAAGGATATAGTATCCCCGAAGGCTCACGTCAGTCCAAAGGTTTACCCATTGTCAATCTTTTGGAGTTCCAAAAGGATGAAAAACTCGCCTCGTTTACCAACGTAAAAGACTTTAGTGACGAGAACGCATTCTTAACCTTTGTGACAAAGAAAGGGATTATCAAACGTACTTCCATTGCAGAGTATGCGAACATTCGCACCAACGGTATCAACGCGATTAACCTTCGCGAAGACGATGAATTACTCTCTGTAGCATTAACCGATGGTACTAAAGAAATCATTCTTGGAGCATCCAATGGTAAAGCGATTCGTTTTGATGAAAACGATGCACGTGCGATGGGTCGTACGACCTCAGGTGTCCGTGGTATGGACATTGGTAAAAACGATGAAGTCGTCGGTGTTGCGATTGTCTCAAACGATCAAGAAGAAATCCTTGTTATTACCGAAAACGGCTTTGGAAAGCGAACAATCGTTGAAGAATATCGTAAACAAATCCGTGGTGGTAAGGGAGTTAAGACCCTAAACGTCACAGAAAAGAACGGTCGTTTATCGACGCTTCGAACCGTAAGTGATGACTTAGATTTAATTGTTGTTTCCGATAAAGGTGTCGTGATTCGTACCCATGTCGATCAGATATCTCAGACCAAACGTGCAACCCAAGGTGTAAGAATTATTCGTTTGAGACCCGATCATAAAGTCTCTACGATCGCACTTGTTCCCAGACAGGAAGAAGTCCTTGACGATGAAGAAAATGTCGAAGGTACATTTGTTCAGGAAACACTTGCAGTGGCTGAACCCAAACGTGTGATTGAAGCTGCAAATCTTGCTCCTGAAGAAGTGGAACAAGAGGCAGAAGAAAAAGTAACAACAGATACTTTGTTTGATGAATAATAAAAAATAGAACGCATCCAAAAGGGTGCGTTCTTCTTTATTTAATCAAATGCTTTTCGATATATTCTTTTGCAAACTGATCGAAATTGATCGGCCAATCAGACTCGATCAGTTTTCTCATACGCTCAATATTGGCTGGATTGGATCCTCCTCGAAGGAGAGAATATGTCTTAAAGAGTGCTTCTTCAAACTCGTCTTTTTGATCAAGATATGAATGGGCGAGAGCCTTAAAATAGTAGAATGAATCAAGTAGATAAATGAGTCTATTTTCCTGATTATAAGCGATGACACGGTCACAAAGTTCAAGGACATCTCTGTACTTTTTTTGAATTCCTCGATACTGGATGAGTCGGTACATCACCAGAGGATAAATAATTTCTGATCTTCCTGAAATGACGAGATTGGGATTTTCAGTGAGCTTAAATAAAGACTTGGATAAGTTCTCACGATCATGAAAACTTGGACTATAGAGCAGTGAGGATAAGATTAATAATTCAGGAGTCGAAATGGGGAGTTTAGTTAGTATCGCAGGATAATCGATGAGACTAAGCGTCATCTTTGCATAATCATCTGCAGTCATCTTTCGATGATTATATTCATGTGCGATGATTGCGTGATCATAAATCATCAGGTTCAAGCGGTCAATAATTTTTTTTCTTGGATATGCCTTGATGAACGATAGATATGCATTTTCATCGTGATAGGCAACCATGTTATAAAATTTAACCACACGCTTCATTTCTTCTTGACGTTCATTTTCAAAAGAAATGAGAAGACTATGTGTGGGATAACCTAGACGTTCACAAAATAGATTGACAACATCTTGTGAGATATGGCTATCTCCTTTTAAGTAACGTCGATATTGGCGTAGTGAAACAATACCTTCGACGAAGACTTCTTGAGTTAAATGACGATCAAAACGCAACTTTTCAAAATAGAGTGCGAGATCACGAGAATATGTACTTTTCATAAAATTTGGACACTCCTTAACAATAGGACATTTTTGCCCTACACAAACGATAAACAATCATTTACAATGGTCTTAAGAAGGGGGAAGAAGGATGGAAAAACAACCGGTGGGGGCACTTGATCAGACGTCTGTCGATCAATGGGATGGTTTTTATTGGATTGGGGATCCTGAATTCATTTGGAATCCTAAAGATGATCCACAACCTTCGAACCCTTCAGGGGGGAACACAAAGTAGCCCCTCTCATTATTGTATCACGGGTTTTATGAACTAAGGTAGGTCGATTTTTTGGGGGGATTTGCTTATCATTTGAGAAAGTCACATATTTATGTGGCTTTTTCATTTCTTAAGGCTTAACATAATCATCCATATTGCACACGTCATAGATAAAGTTTTGGTATAATATGTAAAGAAAACCATAAGGGGGTATAATGATGAAAAAACGTACACCAGTTGAAATCTACATGATCTTTATCGGTCTATTCTTTTTTCTAAACATCATCAATACCTACTTTTTAACCGTTCAAGGCATTAATCGTTATATCGCACCATTTCCACATACGTTTTTAGGTGAACTCAACGCGATGTTAGGAAACTTCTCTGTACTTTTCTTGATGATGATCTTAGGTTTTTTATTCATCAAGAAAATGAAAAACCGTATGATTTTTTTAATGATCGTGACCTTCTTTTTAAATTTCTGTATTTTTTGGTTTGGTGTCTTTAACCTGTTCTTTGGGACCGCATTTTCTATTCCAGCAGCGACTATTTTTAAAAATCCCTCCGATGGATTCGCGATGGGAACATTTTTAAATGCGATGCTTGAACTTATTACATATGCCAGAATTTTAGTATTTGTCCCGTTCATCGCACTTTTGGTCATCTATTTAAGATCCGATCGAAACAAGCTGAATACCACGACGTTTAAAGTGACACCGAAGAAATATATCGCATCGATTTTACTCGTCAGTTTGACATTATTTACTTCAGTATTTGCCTATTATGAACAGTACAAACAAGTGCTCCCCTTAAATTCAGTTAAAAGTACATTCGCCGTTCAAAATCTTGGCGTCTATCCATATTATATTGGCGAAATCATCGGTCAACCTTTTGATCTCGACTTAGTCAGTTTCCTAAACCTTCAAGAAGATGAAGATTTAGCAGAAGCTTATCAGGTCTATAATAAAAATGTCTCAAGCTACACGAATTTCTTCAATGGAAACACCTATTCCAATCGACTTATGATCGATGACGCCATCTCTACGCTTTATATCGACGACGTACTTAAAGATGGAGATAACCTACACGGGATTTTAGAAGGAAAGAATTTAGTTCTTATTCATTTAGAATCACTCAATACCTTCTTACTGGAATCAGAATACACGAAAGATCGGTTTACCTTCTTAAATGCGCTTCTACAAGAAAGTGTGTACTTCTCTAATTTTTACAATAACGTGGGTATGGGTGTATCTTCAGATGGTGAACTCTCCATGATGACAGGACTCTATCCCATGGGAGATCGCACGCTTTATTGGGAACATGAAAAACTTGAATACGAACTTGATTCGATTGTCTCCTATTTCAAGGATGATGGCTATTATGCAGAAGCGATTCATGGGGACAAAGCGAAGTTCTATAATCGCGATGTCATCTATCCCGATCTCTATGGATTTGATAATTTCTATTCATTAGAAGACTTTATCCAAGATGGCTACAACGTCGAAGATGGCTATCTCTACGATACAGAAAACAATCTTATTCATCAGTCTCCTTGGATTTCTGATTATCATCTGGCGGATTATGTCTATGAAAAAGGGACTTCTTTGATCAATCAACACGGTCAAGTGATGTTATTCCCACTCACGATGATGCCACACACTCCCTATGAATTTGATCCAAATGGCATTCGCTATGATGTGTATCCAGAAATTTCAAGAAAAATTAGTCATGTGACACTAAGTTACATCAACTACGTAGACTATGTTAATGATGTGATTGAGCGTTTCTTCTTCAGTGAAACAGGAGAAGATCATACATTAGACAACAGCGTATATGTGTTTTATAGTGATCACGGTTCAGGAATCAAAAACGGTGATTTAGACATTATTTTAAATCGGACGATGTCAGTAGTGGAAACCAGAAGAGAATTACAACGTGTTCCTGCATGGATCTATGTACCTGGTGAGACCTATGTGACACATGGGGATGTGACCTTAAGACAAGGGCTTTTAACCGGGAATCAACGGCTTGTGAGAAGTCAAGTCGATATGTATCGCACCATCATTGAGTTATTTAACTTACCCGTTGAAAACGATCCTTATTATGGTGTGCATGGGTTATCCACTGAAAAAACATTTGCCTTAGACAACCGTTTGATGGATGTCGCCACCGATGATGTGTTCTACTCTATGAGAAATCCAGCAAAGACGTATCCTTTACATCACAGCGTGGATGAAAGTCTTTACGCCTATATCTTAAGATTCAAACAGCTCTCCGATATTATTCTTTCACATGGTGACATGCAAGCGCATATTAAAGAAGCGATGGAACGCATCTATGGAATATAAAAAGGTCTTTGGAATCCCGCTCTTTTATCTCCTATCTATCGTCTACGCCATCCTGACAACCATTTTGGGAATCATTATGAATAATGGACTTATCGTATTTTTAGGATGGAACGTGATTTTAGCAACTTTCGTGTTTTTCCTAGCCCAAATGTTTGTTTATAGTCGACTAAAGAAGCAGCCTTTTTGGTTAAGTTATGTGATTTTTATTCTTTTTATCTTATTTTTCCCCAATACATTTTACTTGCTTACAGATACCATTCATTTTCAAGCCTACACATTTTTTGAAGAATATCCCGCTCTTTATGCATGGATGATTGAAGATTGGATTGTCTTTATGATCGTGACCATAGGTATGCTCTATGGGGTTAAATTAGGGATTAGTGCAATTGATTTTATGCAGGATGTGGAGTTTCCTCTTATTAAGAAGAACCGCACGCTTTATCTTCTAGGGCTTTTCATCTTATCATCGATAGGAATTTACCTTGGGCGATTTATCCGTCTGAATTCATGGAATATTTTGGATGTTGAAAGAATTATCTTTGGGATATTGGATCCATTCACATTCTTTATTCAATTTGTTTTCCTATTTACATTGATTCAAGGATTCGGTTATTTCCTATTTTCATCTAAAGTCAAAATCTTGTATAATCATACTAAAGAGAGTGAGGAGTAAAAATCATGCGCGTACTCGTTGTTGGGGGTGCGGGATATATTGGATCCCATACCGTCTATGAACTCATTAAAGATCATCAAGAGGTGATCATTCTAGATAACTTATCTTCTGGATATATGGAACTCGTCCATCCAGAGGCTACGTTTTATCAAGGAGATATACGAAATAAAGCAGATGTTATTCGAGTGTTTGCCAAAGAAGAGATTGATGTGGTGATGCATTTTGCAGCCAAGATTGTCGTTCCTGAATCTGTCAAAGAACCCTTAGAGTATTACTACAATAACGTCGAAGGTGTGCGTGTCCTTCTTGAAGTGATGAAAGAGTTTAACGTCAAGAAGATTGTCTTTTCGTCCACAGCAGCTGTGTATGGCGAAGCCTCTGGTATTTGTCATGAAGATGATCCGACCGTTCCCATTAATCCTTACGGAGAAACCAAACTAGCAACAGAAAAGATGATCAAGTGGGTTTCGAATGCGTATGGGTTTAATTATGTGATCTTCCGCTATTTCAATGTTGCAGGGGCGGATCAGTCTTTAAAGATTGGACTCATGAAAGATCAACTCACTCATTTAATTCCTGTCGCGATTCAAGGTATTATTGGACTTAGAGATCATTTAATGATTTTTGGTGATGATTACCCCACGAAAGATGGAACTTGCATTAGAGACTATATCCATGTCAGTGATTTAGCCTATGCCCATGTTTTAGGTGCTCATTATTTGGTTAACGGTGGAACATCAGAAACGATGAACCTAGGATCGAATGCTGGATTTACCGTACGTGAAGTGGCAGAAGCCGTTAACGCGATTGCACCACTTAAGGTAGTCATGGGCCCTCGTCGTGATGGCGATCCTGCAGAACTTGTCGCATCTAATGACAAAGCTAAGCGAATCTTAAATTGGTCACCCAAATATAATCTAAAAGATATCGTCCAATCCGATTACCTCTACCGCAAAAAAATATCTTATAAATAGGAGGTTCTTATGCAAGAGTTAGAGCATATATCAAAACACTTTTCAGATGGATTTCTTTCGGTATCTATCGCATCTCTCACACCAGAGGGGACACCATATATCTCATATGCTCCATTTGTCAAGTTTGAGAACCACTATTATATCATCATCTCACAGATGGCAAAGCATTATCACAATCTTAAAGAACATCAAGATGCAAGCATTATGTTTCTAGAAGATGAGAGTAAAGCACAGTCTATCTTCTTCAGAAAAAGGCTTAGCTATGAGGTTGATGCAGTTTTTGAAGACACAAATATAGAAGTCATCGAAGCATTTAAGCAACGTCACGGACACATGATTGATCAACTATTAACGCTAGATTTCGTTATCGTGAGACTTAAGATAAAAAAAGGACTTCTCGTGCTTGGTGCAGGAAGAGCCTATGTCATCAATAGTGATGAGAAAATAATCGATCAAGCAGGACGTGGCCAAGGCCATCAAAAATGAAATAAAGCACATAACCCCAGTTTGGGGAATGTGCTTTTTATTTGAATATATCCTCATGTTCCTTTATGGATTATTCTGGCCAAATGACCATGAAGTCCACGAGTGTCCTTTCATTGAAAAATTCAGATGTATCAAAGACGATTTCTAGATGATTCGTATTTGACAAACTAGACTTAAGGATAGTGAGTGTATGGGTACCTTCTTCGAGTTGAATCGGTGCAAATTGATTTGAGTAAGGCGCGATTAAAGTGACGAATACGCGTCCCTCCTGTGAAAATTGAGTGAAATAATCAAAATTAAATAAGGTATACGTAAAGGTGATTGAAGAACTGGTCACAACATATTCTGTAATATCTAGATGAAGAAAGTGGCTTGAAAAATCATAAGAAATCCCTAGAACATCTGGACTTTTGGTTTGAATGTGAAGGGAAGAACTTAGGGGACGTTCTATAAAGTCATCAATACCATCGTTTCCATTTCCGATTAATACAATGCGATAAGGAGTGGAGTGTCTTAATCCTTCAATCATCAGGTCATCAAACTCTAAAATCCCATTTTGAATCTGTGACATGTCAAGGGAAACACGTATTCCTACCTCTCTTTGTGTGTAATCATCAACGACCATTAAAGCAAGCGAATGGATGGATCCATGAGGATCTTCTAATCTGAGTGACATTAGCACATCATTTTCTCCAATAGATGTCACCTCAAAGCGGGTAACAGCATGAATTTCTCGATCAGAAAGAGTAGGGATAGTAATGATAAACCGTGCAAGGGATACATTTGAACTAAACTGATTATTTGAAATCTTGTAACTCATTAGAAATTTAAACTCATATTCTCCTGGTTCATCATACCCTCCAAAGCATAAATGTTGATCCAAGATGTTATGCGTATTCAGATCTTGAAAGTTGAGACTGGTATTGGTTAAAAAATCATTTGGAACTGTGCTTCTTTGAAGACGCAAGGATAAATCGTTGTATCCTTGGGTAAGTAGTTTAAAATCGAAGCAAACTTCACCTGTGTTGGGTGAATAGCTGAAGTTTGTGATCATATGACTATTGATCAGGTTACTTCCACTAGGAAATGTCGTTTGGAATCCGGTTACTGAGGTTTTAAGTAATGGCTCAACACACGCATCAAAGAGCAAGTTATATCCAATTTCACACGTCTCTGCTAAGGTTACACACTGTCCGTCTTTTTCATAAAGACCCTCATCACAGACAAGGACATCAGGTGTTTCTTCAGGAATCTCGATCTCTTCATCCGCAACACAAAAACCTTCGGATTCATGGAATCCAGAAGGGCAATTTAAGGGTTCAATCGGTGTTTGATTCGATACACAAGACGACAAAGAGAATAAAGTCAAGAATATAAAGATGAGAAAAATATTTCTATTCATCATTTTCCCCCGCATCATACATGGTTATGTACCTATTGTATAGGAAAGATAAGAAAAAAGAAAGCATCCGTTGAAGGATACTTAAGTTTGATCTATTTTGTTTTTTAGGATACGTGTCAACTCAACTTTGGAAAAGTGGTACTTAGTGTGACAGAAATGACATTCAATCTCAGCTTGACCATCTTCATGAATGATGTCATGAAGTGACTGATCATCTAATGTAGATAGACTTTTCGCAAATCCTTCTTTTGAACAACGACAGCGATAAAAGATCTCTTTTGTCTCGAGGATTTGCTCAGTCCCTTGAGCAAGGATATGCAAAATATCTTCTGGAGTTTTTCCTTGATCAATCAAGGTACTCATCGGTGGGAGTGTGGGTATTAAGGATTCGATCGTTTGAATGGTTTCCTCTTTAGCTTCAGGCATCAGTTGTAATATGTAGCCACCAGCTGCTCTGATCGTTCGATCGGGATTGACTAAAACACCTACGCCAACAGAAGAAGGGGTTTGTTCTGATATGGCAAAGTAGTACGTGAAATCATCACCGATTTCACCTGTTTGAATTTCAGAAGATGACGTAAAGTAATCTCTCATCTTCAAATCCTTGGTCACGTGAATAAAACCTCGACCTACGGCAGCCCCTACATTGAGTTTTCCTTTTTTGAGTCCTTCTTCATACACGATATAGACATGTGGATTGACGATTTCTCCTCTGACTTCGCCTTGAGCATTCGCTTCAACTAAAATCGCACCAACAGGGCCATTACCTTTCACACGAATCGTGAGTGTCTCTTCTTCTTTATACATCATTCCCATCATTGCAGATACGGTTAAAACACGCCCAAAAGCAGCGGATGCTGTGGGCCATGTCTGATGGATTCTTCTCGCCTCTTCGACAAGATGAGTAGAACTGGCAACATAGATTCTTACCTGTTTGTCATAAGCATAACTTTTGATTGCATAATCTTTCATAATGAACACTCCTACTTAGGTTATTGTACCATATTTGCAAGTTATTTTTGGATGTGATACAATAAGCGCGGTGAGAAGCATGTCATTTAAAATTGGGAATTTAACCATTGAAAATAAAATCATTTTAGCACCTATGGCAGGAGTATCTAACTCCCCTTTTCGCGTTTTATCGCGAAGTTATGGAGCAGGATTGGTCTATGCAGAAATGGTTTCCGATAAAGGGCTTCTCTATGAAAATGAAAAAACGAAGAAGCTTCTTTATATGACCGATGTTGAAAAACCCATGGCACAGCAAATTTTTGGATCTGATTTAGAGACTATGGTCAATGCCGCTCTTTATATCGATCAACATTCCAACTGTGATATCATCGACATCAATATGGGATGCCCTGTACCCAAAGTCGCGATCAAAGCACAAGCGGGAGCTTCACTGATGAAAGACCCTGATAAGATCTATGATATCGTTAAAGCGATTGTTGCAAAAGTGTCAAAACCTGTGACAGTTAAAATAAGAAGTGGTTGGGATCATTCGAGCATCAATGCGGTTGATGTTGCAAAAAAGATTGAAGCTGCTGGAGCGAAAGCCATCATCGTTCATGCGAGAACACGCTCTCAAGGGTATAGTGGATATGCGGATTTAGATTTGATTAAGGCCGTCAAGGAAGCGGTAAAGATTCCCGTTATCGGAAATGGCGATGTCAACGATGGTCCTTCTGCGAAACGCATGCTTGATTACACAGGATGTGATGCGGTGATGATCGGACGTGCTGCCCTTGGAAATCCTTGGATATTCAGGGAAATCGACCAATATCTAAAAGATGGAACCACGTATCCAAGACCTACCCATCAAGAAATCAAAGAGATGATGTTGACACACTTGAATTCTTTGGTAGAATTAAAAGGAGAACACACCGGTGTTTTGGAAATGAGAAGTCATGGCCCTTGGTATCTCAAAGGAATTGAGCATGCTTCTGAACTGAGAAAAAAGCTTTCACAAGCACATACCGTGCAAGAATTTACATCATATGTGAATGAGTTCTTTACGAATCATTCATAAAGAAGGAAGAGTATCGAAGTGGTTATAACGAGCTGCCCTCGAAATGCAGTTGTCCTCAAAAGGGGCACGTGGGTTCGAATCCCATCTCTTCCGCCATCTGACTAGAGTAGGCTTGATATCACAATCAAGTCTTTTTTTGTGCTTAAATTTATCCAAAACAACAAAAAATATGCCAAATAATTGCTGATTTCCATGCTTTTGTAGAGAGTGATAGTAATTCTATCTCTTTAAACATATGAACAAATGATACTCTATATATCAAACTTAACATGATTTGGACTTAGGGTTTTAAATTTCTATGCGATATAAGGTTTAAGCGCTAAAACTTTATTAAACCCGTATACCTTACGCATGATCAATCAAACCACGAAACAGCGTGGTTTTTTATTTTTTAGTATTGAGAATACCCAGGTATGAAAACAGAGTGAAAGTAAATAAAAGAGATAAAGTCGAAAAAATGAACGAATGGGGCGTATACGCCCTGTTTTTATTGCATGTTCAGTGATAAAACTATATATGAGATAGTATCTATATTGGTAAAAACACAAAAGGACAGGAGGTAAACCTATGATTGAATTCTATAATATGCTATCGATCATGACATTTTCAGTGATGCTGGTTTACCTGTTGTCTTTAGTCATTCATTTAGTTCACAAGTGTTTGAAGTTGATTATGTTTATTCATGTAATTGGTTGGATTGTAGTTATATGAACGCATCAACTTATAATAAAGGTACTTATTTGGTTGACATGACTAATGCAAATTCTAGTACTGCAGGTACTTTCGTCAACAAAATTTATATGACTACAACATTTTTAATTGGGTCTTATCCTTCTGTTGGTGAAATATTCTTTCCCTCTTTGAATGTTTTGATCTACTATTAATATGATGAATTACACGAAAAAAAATATTAGTGGAGTTCTTATTGTTGTTACTGTTTTACTCATAGCATTATATTTTATTTTCCTTTTTCCTCCTGAGAAAAATCCACCATTAGGAATTCCAATGGACTATTTTGATATAATAAAATCAATTGAGGAAACACGTGCTAACGTTTATGTCTATAGTGATGACTTTGACTTTAATGAAGACTATAGCCCAATATATATTACATCAATCGATCAAATACAAGGGGGATCTAGTAGCCCACATAATTTTTTAGTAATTGATATGAATAAATACAAAAATGATGAGTTTGGAACACTTAATCAAATTGATTTTCTCTATAAAAGTCGAAATTTTCATATAATTATTGTTAATAATAAAGAAGCAAACAGCTCATTGTTAAATGATTTGATGGATCCACGAGACTACGACTCCGATTTAATTACACTGACATTAACACCCCAACATGATGTATATTACAGTGGTTCGGATGTAGGTGGTTTCCCAAACAATCAGATTCTCATGTACTCTATTTTAGATACAATAAACAATATTATTGAAGAGCATGAGTTCTATACAAATTAAGCTAGACGTATTTGAAGATTTCTCAAATAGAATTCTATTAGAAATATTACATGACCATCACTGCGATGGTCTTTTGTTTGGACTATATAGGGTAAATACAATACTTTTTTTAATATTTCCCCTTGTTAAGCCATAATTTAGGGGCACTAAAATCGTATTAAGATCCTTTACCTTAGGCATCTAACTAGAATAGGTCTGATTCAATAATCGGGCTTTTTTTGTTTATTTGACTTCGAAAAAAACGATCAAGATAGTTTGTATTCATAAAACTTTACGATATATACAACTATTGATATAATATCACCACAAGAGATGAAGGTGTCATTATGCCTATTTATGACCAATATAATCAACACGACAAATACTTTGGACAGCCATATCCTGAACTCATCGCTCATCTTAAACGTCAAGATAAAGCAGCATCCATCCTTGATGTTGGGTGTGGTCAAAGCAGAGATACGCTGACTTTAGGTAGACTAGGCTTTAAGGTGCTAGGTACCGATGTGTCGAGTGTTGTTATCGAACAATTAAATGAATAGCAATCATAGAGATATGATAAAATGAAATAAACATTTCAAATAATAAGGTAAAATATAACTACTAAGGAAGTCTCCTATGCGCATTCTTGAAGATTTTGATAAACACGATTACGAGGAATTAACCGAAGTCTTTCATCGTGAAGCCGTTCGAGCCATCATCGTGATTGATCATAAGCTTGTAATGATTAAAGGAAAGAAATATGAAGAATACAAGTTTCCAGGGGGCGGTATCGAAAAAGGCGAATCTGATCTTTGTGCACTGATCAGAGAAACAAAAGAGGAAACAGGATTAACCATCATTTCTGAAAGCGTGTCCCCTTATGGCATGATGCATGAGAAACGACGATCGGTTTTTAATCCCCATCAAATTTTCGATATGTATTCAAGGTATTACCTCTGTCATTGCGAAAATAAGATAGAAGAAACCGATCTCGATGACTATGAGATAGATTATGGGTATAAACTTGAATTTGTCAGTATCGATGAAGCGATCAAAAATAACGAACTTGCAAGAAAACATCAACATATCGCAACCTGGATTGAACGTGAACTCTATGTTTTAAAACGTCTAAAAGAGGAAGGATTGATGTAACCGATGGGACTTTATGATGCCTATCAAGAATTCATCAGAGTCCATCCCCGCAAGAGTTTTCATCATCGCGGAGATGTTATCATTTTTAGACAATTTGGTGAAGGGCCTAAAGTCCTTGTTTTACTCTTGGGAAATGCAATGTTTTCTGGGGATGCATATTTCCAGCTTCAAGAAAAATTAGCTCATGAATATCAGATCATCACCATCGATGACTATGGTGCAAAGATGACGATCGATAAAGTGACGGACTGTATCTCTGATTTACTTAAAGTTTTAGAAATTAAAAAAGTGTGGATGATAGGGATGAGTCATGGTGGAGGTTTGGCATTAACCTTTGCTAGAGACCATGCAAGTCAATGTGAAGGGTTAATCTTATATAATACATTGATGTGTCCCAAAGAACAAAGTGATATCTCGAGTGAAGTGGTCAGAAATGTGTTATCAGCGATTGATCAACTCTCTGAATTGAGAAGAATTATGCCACTTACCGAGATTAAACAAGTCCTTATCGATCAAATTAAAGAAGAGATCAAAGATGAAGATGCTATTGATCTTTTTGAATCGCTGATTCAACAATATACCGAAGCCCATGAAAGATCTCAAATGTCGATGATTAAAGACCTTCTCACTTCATACCAATTCAGTAAAAAAGATTTTAAATATCTCAACTATAAATCCCTTATTTTTTATGGACACGATCCCGATCCCTTTGGAGGGAATGAACTCATCGAAGCTCTCGTTGACACGATGACTAATCCTCATTTGCAGTACTTAGAAACCAATCGTTTTGATCTCATTGTGCACCCTGATGAAATGTATGAAAAGATGGTTGAATTCATTCGCTCATTTAGCAAAAAAGCGCTTATCTAAGCGCTTTTATTGATAATATAGGGAGCATATATAATTCGCTGATCAGGGGTTAGAATCGCTTTGACGTAAGTGCCATCATCTTCATAGCGCGTCTCTAATATCGTATTGTTTTCTTTAATGATGGAGTAGATGTGCCCTTGATCAAAAGGAATTTTTAATAACTCAATACGGTTTTGTTTATAGATATGTCCATAAATCATCTTCACGAGTTCATCGATATTCTCTTTCGTTCGGTTAGAAATAAATAAGTAATCTTCATCTAGAACAGGGGGATAAGGTGCGATTTCTTTTTTGGTCAGAACAAGCAAACGCTCGATATCTCCTGCACCAATCGATTGAAGTACCTCTTTGGTTGTGGTGATTTGTTCTTCTTTAAAATAAGCACCATCGACGACGTGAATGAGTAGATCCGCACTCACGACATCGCTTAATGTGGATTCAAAACTGCGAATTAGTTCATGGGGGAGTTTCGCGACAAATCCTACAGTATCAATTAAGATAAAGGGAGGATAGTTTTCTTTTTGCATCCGTTTGGCTTTGGTGTCGAGTGTTGCAAACAGCATATCCTTTTCTAAAACAGGTTCTGAATCGTGATGCATGTATTCAGCAAGTGAATTCATGATCGATGATTTTCCAGCATTCGTATAGCCCACTAAAGCGACTACAGGAAGCCTGTTTTTCATTCGTTGTTTTCTTGAAACCATCTTTTCAAGTTTAATTTTTTCTAACTCTCGCTTGATAAAAGTAATATCTTCGGATAACCGTCTTCGATCGAGTTCCAACTTGGTTTCTCCAGGACCTTTCGCGTTATAAGAACCCCCACCTTGTCTGGAAAGTGAACTTCTCATCCCGATTAAGCGGGGGAGAAGATACATCTTTTGTGCTAGTTCCACTTCGAGCATAGCCTCTTTGGTTTGTGCGCGAAGGGCGAAGATGGAAAGAATTAGGAAACTGCGATCAATGACTTGAACATCAAGTTCCTCTTCTAAATTTCTTTGTTGTACTGGAGATAACGTATCATCAAAGATTACAATATCGATATCCATGACCGAAATCATGGACTTTATTTCTTGAACTTTACCACTACCCACATAATATTTTGGGGTAATAAGTTTAGCATTCTGAACGACCTTTTCTATTGTCTTGATGTCGAGTGCTTCAGCGAGCGCTTCGAGTTCATCAAGTGAACGCATCGTATCCTCATAGTTTTGGGTGTAGGCAAGGCCTACTAATAGTGCTTGATCCATAGTGTTCCTTTCTTTTATGCGTGCACAGTGTGCGTCTAAACGGGATGTCAATATTGACGCATGAAAGCCCTAAGGATCAGAATAAAAAGAAATTACCTTTTAGTCCAACTCCAGAAGGCGGTTAGCATTGTCTGCTTTTTACAAATGTAATTAACATGTTGATCCCTCCTCAAGTGATGGGTGATTTCTCACCATTCCTTATTATAGTCTCTTTTGTTCATATGTTCAATGTTTGCTTGATTTTATCGTTTTGACATCTTAAGATGTGATATAATAAGTAGTAGTTAAAAGGGGTGCACAAACATGTGGAATGATATACCCATTTGGAAAATCATTGTTGACGCATATATTGTATGGGTCTTGGTGGTTTTCGTCGTTAAATTTCTTCTTTCAAACAAGCGAATGCTCGCGGTTGTTTCATCGTTTTTACTCGTTTATTTTCTTGCGTTTTTGGCGAATTACTTTGATCTATTCATCAGTTCAAAGATTCTTGGATATCTCACACAATGGCTCCCGATTGTCTTAATTGTCATCATGGCGCCTGATATTCGAAGAAGCTTAGAATTCGTGTGGAAAGCCGATTCAAGAAATGAAGAACTCGTCATGGGGAGCGAACGTACCAAACAAGCGATTGTGGATACCGCGATGACATTATCTGGTCAAAAGATTGGCGCACTTATAACCATTGAAAAACACAATACGCTGGATCAATATGCAGAACGAGCGATTATGATGAACAGCCAGGTCTCCAAAGAAGTGTTGATCAATATATTTACCCCAAATACACCGCTTCATGATGGCGCTGTCATTATTCGTGGTGACTCCATCCTGTGCGCAGGCGCTTATTTCGTATTATCTGATAATCAAAACTTTGAGAAAACTACTGGATCAAGACATCGAGCTGGTCTAGGGATTAGTGAAATCACCGACAGTTTAACCATTATCGTTTCCGAAGAAACAGGGAATGTGTCGATCGCTGTCGAAGGAATCATGCTCAAAATTAATGATCGCGACAAATTGATGGAATACATCAATATGTTCATGAAGTGAGGCGATGTCTATGCGACTATTCAAGAAAATATTAACGTTTATCTTTGAACCCCTCAAAGCATTTGCCAATCGAAATTTAGCTGAAAAAATATCTTCATTCTTCTTTAAAAATAAATGGATGATCTATGTACTATCTCTGATCATCACCATCCTGATCCTTGTGATCACATATATCTTAAACGTGAACTGGTGATCCTATGCTTCAACATCCCATTTATCCTCTCATCATCACCGTCTTTACACTCTTCTTAATCATTATTCAAAGCATACAATCTGAAAAGGTGCTTAAAAACCGATTGGTCATCGGTTTTTTCAATATGGCGATCGCCGTTATGGTACTTGTCATTTATCAAGAGATGATTCTTGGCGATACTCTCTACGAACAAATTTATATAGGGTTTAACTTCTTCGCGTATGCTGTCTTTCTACTCGTTCTTTATCAGACATTTAAGACAGCGATACTAAAAGCGAATCATTATCAACTCTTTGTTAAATCCATTAAAAATAGCCGTTTTAACGCTTACTATGTCGTTGATGCAAAAGAAAAGATTAAGGATATGTCTTCTGGATTACTTCGTGAACTCGGATTAGAAAAAGATGATGTGATCGGGAAGAAACTCTTTTCTATCTTTAATAAATCAATCCGCTTTCAAAAGTTAAACGATCAGGAAGTCAATAACAGACAACTCGAAAGTTACTACCTTTCCTACAAGGAACGCACGCAATCCGGTGATTCAGAAGTGGAAGAATTGACCTTCTTAAATGTTGATGGGAACCCAGTCATTCTCCATATGGTGATGCAACCTGTCTTCGCTTTAGGTAGATACAAGGGAAGAATTTGTGTCGGGGAAAAGAAATCAAATTTAGATATGCTCGCTGTCGAAAAAGAACTTCAAGATCGTAATCAAGAACTTGAAAGTATTCGTCATAAATTTATTGCCACCCTCGAGATTTCTGAAGAAGGTTTATTCTATATTGATTTAGATGAACGTGTTCTATGGGCTTCTGATGTTTTAGTCAGTATGCTAAAACTCCCAGGAAACACTTTAGATCTAACAGATTTTAGACGTCAGATCGAAGCAGAAGACTTAAAGAAGTATTTAGCCTTAATAGGCGATTTATCGATGAATAAAAGCACATATTCTACATCCTATCGTATTCTAGTGGATGGACGTTATGTCTGGTTTAAAGAAAAAGGAAAACGTCTTTTTGAAGACACAGAATCTGCAATCATTATGGGAACATTAAACCCCATGAAAACCAAGCATTATATGGCGTCTAACATCGATGAACTCGACCGGTTAAAAGACCAAAATGATTTACTTGTCTCAATGAATAAACTTTTTAGAGACTCAAGATATTTCCAACTTGTCGTCTTTAAACTAAAGAATATACCTAAGATTAATGAAACTCACGGACGTGAAGTGGGTAACATGCTTATGGCAGAATATATTAAGAAAATGCGTACATCGTTTGTAACTGAAAGTGGCGATATCTTCAGAATATCAGGCATTGAGTTTGCAGTGAGTATCACTGATCCCAGAAAGATTGATATTCTACAACAGGGCATTAAATCCAATAAGACATTCTTAAACCTTGTCATGCAATACGGTTCTCTATCGGTTGAACTCGAAGTCTTTGCAGGAATTGCCATCGGTGGTTCAGATGCGCATGATGAACATAAACTTTATCAAGCTGCAGCACAAGCATTGAAGATTGCTGAAAACCCGCAGTTTTCAGCACACGGTTGTTACTATAAGGACATTGCAGATTGATGGACAAAAAAGAATTAAGAGCATTCTTTATGCAAAAAAGACGATCGATGAGTGACGAGTTAAGAATAAAAGAATCTCAATCAATCATCCAACAAATTCGCGTAGACTCTCGATATAAAGAATCCCGTGTCATCGCACTTTTCTATCCAATGATTTTTGAAGTGAATTTACTTTCTCTTTTAGAGGATTCAAAAACGTTTGTCTTTCCTCGTGTAGAAAAAGATGGCATTCACTTTTATCCCTTTTCAAAAAAGATGGTGTGGCATAAGTCACCGTTTGGTGTGATGGAACCAGAAGGAAACGAAATCATGGATGACATCATTGATTTAATGATTACTCCTGCACTCGCCATTTCAAAAGATCTTTACCGACTCGGGTATGGTAAAGGATATTATGATCAATTTTTAACCAAGCATCGTCCGAAACACGTCATCGGCGTGATCTTTAGTCACGAATGGGTAGAAACACTTCCAAAGTCTAGTCACGATCAAATACTCGATGATGTCATCAAGGGGTCACTATGAATACTGCATTGATTGTGGCTGCTGGTTCAGGCACACGCGCAAAACTTAATCAATCAAAAATTCTTTATGAAATTAATCATAAGCCACTATTTCTTTATAGTGTTGAGACATTTAAATCCATGGGGTATACCATTGTTTTAGTCGTCTCCAAAGATGATATCAATGACGTAAGAAAGTTTGTTACAGAAGATATTAAACTCGTGATTGGGGGAAAGACACGCTCTGAATCGGTTAAGTTAGGACTTAAAGCGGTTGAGACTCCCTATGTCTTTATTCATGATGCAGCAAGACCATTGATTACAAAACAGACATTACTCAACATCGAAAAAGCTTTACAGTATCACGATGCCGTATTGCTTTCTGAAAAGTTGACTTCAGCTCTTAAAAAGACGAATATCCAAAATTTTATGAGTCTAAATAGAGATGACTATCTTCTTGCTCAAACACCTCAAGCATTCTTAACAGAAAAAATCAGATTTGCCTATATACGAAACGAGCATACCTATGATGATGATATCAGTTTATATCAAGCGTTCTATCCTGAGGAAAAGATCCATGTGGTCATCAATGAAGACCCCAACATAAAGGTAACCTATCCTCAAGATTTTGCTTATGTTAAAGCGATTTTGCAAGAAAGGGATGAACATATGCGCATCGGTCACAGTTTTGATATACATGAACTCGTTGAAGGACGTCCCCTTTGGTTAGGTGGCATAGAAATACCTTTTGAAAAAGGATTGATGGGTCATAGCGATGCCGATGTTCTTCTTCACGCGATCAGCGAAGCGATTTTAGGTGCACTCGCCTTAGGTGATTTAGGAACCCACTTTCCAGATACAGATCCTAAATATAAAGGTATTGATTCAAAACTGATCTTAAAAGATATTCAGATGATGATGCAAGCTAAGGGGTATGTGATCGGTAATATCGATGCTACCATCTATGCAGAACTTCCTAAATTGAACCCGCATATCTTAAACATACGCGAAAGCATATCAAGACTTCTTTCCATCCCTCTTGATTTAGTGAGCATTAAAGCTACCACGTACGAAAAAATGGATGCGATTGGTGAACAAAAAGCGATGGCTGCAGAAGCAGTGATCTTACTAAAGAAGGTGTAATGATGATTATAGATACAGATTTTGGACAATTTGAACTGGTTAAGAATTATCGAGAAGGCTTCGATCTTTTAAAGTTTACTGAACGCTATGTGGATGTCGCGTTTGACAGGTATACTTATCTCGTAGGAGACATGTCATCCGGTCTTTTACGTATTAAAGGCTTTAACTCGGATCCCAAAAGTCCTAACGGATATAAGCGTATTCCTGATTATTTAAACGAATCGTGCAGCATGAACTGCGCACACTTCGTTTTAAAGCGCTTAAAACCCAATCAAAATACTGAAGTCAAGGATGAGGAATGATTTCATTTGAACTATCGCTGAAAGTATTATATACTTAGGGTGTCAAAGGAATGGTGAACACTCATGGATGATACGAAACAACAGGTCTTGGACCTGATTACTAAAGTAAGACCCTATCTACAGCGCGATGGTGGCGACATTGAAGTCTTAAGTGTTGAAGATGGGATTGTCTATGTCAAGATGTTAGGTGCATGTGATGGATGCATGGCACTTGATGTGACATTAAAACAGGGCATTGAAACGATGTTACTTGAAAACGTGCCAGGTGTGATCGCGGTCGTTACAGTCGATTAATAAAGGGGGAAATTTTTCCCCTTTTTTTCACACATTGCTTATCTATCTATATTCTTTATTTTTAATTTGATATAATCACGTTAAATGAAATGTCATTTAAGCAACATATATTAAAAAATCATAAAGGTGGTAAAGTATGAAAAGAACTGTTGGACTTGTCGTTGACTCGACATTTGGGCTTTCACAAGCATTTGTTAAGGAGCATGGACTTTCTGTGGTCCCACTTAAAGTTATTATTGGGGCAGATGAATTTATTGATGGTCAAATGGACCCAGATTTTGTCGTTAAAGCATTGCATGAAGGAATTCAAGTGAAGACATCACAGCCATCTCCTGAAAGTTTTATTCAAGCCTATGAAGAACAACTTAAAAATTATCCCGATGTCTTATGTTTAGTGCTATCCAAATCACTTTCTGGAACGTACAATAGTGCGACTCTTGCACAGACGATCAGTGAAAATCCCCACATCTTTGTCGTCGATAGCGAAACTACGATTCATGGCGGTATCTATCTTGTTGAAGAACTGATCAAATTCTTTAACGAAGGTCATACTATTCAGGAGGGTTTAGTGTATCTTGAGGAGTTAAAAAATCTCGGTTCACTCATCTTTACTGTCGATAATTTACAGACACTCGTGAGAAATGGACGTTTATCCAAAGTTCAAGGCTTTATCGGTAATGTCTTAAAAATTAAGCCTATCCTACGTTTTAGACGTGGTGTACTCGACGTTGAACATAAAGTAAGAAGTTTTGGTAATGTTGTTTTATATCTATTAGAAGAAGTGAAAAAACTGTTACCCCTTGGTAAAGTAGCCGTCTATATCGGTTATGTCGATCGCAGCCTTGAAGCCAAAGAACTCGAACACGAGATATTCCAACTTTCTGATCAGCTACGTGTACGTATCACCGGGGTGATTAGCCCTGTAATCGCTGCTCACGTGGGTCTTGGTGGACTCGGAATCTATATAACAAACGAATAAACGAGCAGCCGCTCGTTTTTTCATTGTTTCTCATAGATATTTTAAAATGTGATATAATACTTTCGAGGTTTTTAAAATGAAAGTTAACGATCAAATTATCTGCAAGATAACTGGCATTCAGTCCTATGGCGTGTTTGTCACACATGAAGAATATAATGGCCTTATTCACATCTCTGAAATCTCTGATCAATACGTTTCTTCTATCGAAGAGATCTTATGCGTCGGTGATGAGATTGAGGTCATTGTTTTAGACGTGGATGAAGAAAATAAACGTCTTAAACTCTCGTATAAACAAGCCAATCCGATTCATCCCAAGATCTTAAAGATGGTGAAGATTAAAGTTGGGTTTCATTCATTAGCCAAAGCATTACCCCATTGGGTCGAAAAAGCAAAACAAAGAATTGAGGAAAAGAAATAATGTCACATATTACACTTACGATTGATGATGCAAGAACATTCTTGCAAGAACAACCCGAATCCTTACAAAAACAAGTCAAAGCGATTCATAAGATGATTCATGAAAGAACCGGAAAGGGAAATGACTATCTTGGATGGTTAGATCTCCCTAAAGCCTATGACAAAGAGGAATATGCACGTCTTATACAAGCTGCCAAAAAGATTAGAAAAGATAGCCAGGTTCTCGTCGTCATCGGTATTGGTGGATCCTATTTAGGTGCGAAAGCGGGACTTGAGTTTTTAAATGTGCCTTTTAAGAAAAATAAATTAGAGATCGTTTTTGCGGGTCATCAGATGTCTGGATCCTATTTGAATGAGCTTTTGAATTATTTATCAAATAAACGGTTTTCAATCAATGTGATTTCAAAATCAGGAACCACGACAGAGCCTGCGATTGCATTTCGTGTTCTAAAGAACTTACTTGAACAAAAAGTAGGTAAAGAAGAAGCGAAGGGGCGTATTTACGCGACCACTGATAAAGCCAGAGGTGCTTTATATACGGTAGCTAAAAACGAAGGATACGAGATGTTTATCATTCCCGATGATGTCGGAGGACGTTATTCCGTTCTTACCCCAGTCGGTCTTTTACCACTTGAAGCAGCAGGAATTAAGACCAAAGAAATTCTTAAAGGCGCGAAAGATGCCTATAATCGCTATAAGAAAGCAGACTTACTTGAAAATGAAAGTTATCTCTACGCTGTTACCCGATATCTTCTTTATAGAAGTGGAAAGAAGATCGAAATGCTTGTGGGCTATGAACCAAATCTGCTTTTCTTAAATGAGTGGTGGAAACAACTTTATGGTGAATCTGAAGGGAAAGATCATAAGGGAATCTTTGTGGCAAGTGCGAACTTTTCCACGGATCTTCACTCTCTTGGACAATATATTCAAGAAGGGGAAAGACACCTTTTTGAAACAGTGGTTAAAGTTGAAAATACAGCTTCAGACGTCATTATTCCCAAAGAAAATAACGATTTAGACGAACTTAACTATCTATCGGGTAAGACATTATCTTATGTCAATAGCCAAGCGCTCAAAGGAACGATGATGGCACACAAAGATGGAGGCGTTCCCAATCTGCTTTTAAGCATTCCAGCGATGGATGCGTATACGTTTGGTTATCTCGTTTATTTCTTTGAAAAAGCATGTGCGATGTCAGCGTATTTGATCGATGTCAATCCATTCAATCAACCCGGTGTTGAGGCATACAAGAAAAACATGTTTGCACTCCTCGGCAAAAAGGGTTACGAACATATTCTAAAGTAGGGATGTTATGAAACAAAAGCGGACCTATTCAGCAAGTGAAACCGAAGCTCTAGGCTATGAGCTCGGTTTATTATTGCACGATGAAGCCAAGGTCGTCATATTATTAGATGGGGAACTCGGATCAGGAAAAACCACGTTTACTAAGGGACTCGCCAGAGCTTTAGGCATTCAAGATGTGGTGAATTCACCGACATTTACCATTATGAAAAAATATAAATCGAAAGATCGTCTCAAGACGCTCTATCACTTAGATCTTTATCGCCTTGATGGTGCAGGCGATGATTTTGACTTAGAAGAATATATCGATGGGACAGGAATGATTGTGGTCGAATGGCCATTTCAAGCAGAAGCATTACTCCCTAAGGACTATTTAATGGTGACGATTAAGAAGATTGAAGACAATATTAGAGAATTCACTATGGAGTGCGTGGGAATACCTTGTCAAAGAGCGGTGCGCTACATATGAGAACATTATTTTTTGATGTCTCAACGAACGTGATGTTTGTGGGACTCGCAAAAGATGACATCTTAATCGATTCTTCGATTCGTTTTGCTTCGCGTGACCACGCGAAGTATTTAGTCGATCGTATCCAACAAGTCTTGAAAAGAAATCGATTAAAACTTGAGCAAATCGATGAAATGATTATCGGTTATGGACCTGGATCCTATACAGGGATAAGAATTGCTGTTGTGGTAGGTAAAATGCTTGCGCATCAAAAGAATCTCAAACTCAAGGTGATCAGTTCACTTCTTTTCATGACTTCAGGATATGAGAAAGACGTTTGTGCCTTAATCGATGCTAGACGAGGCTATGTGTTTTCCATGATTCATCAAAAAGGTGATGTTTTATTATCTGAAGGGTATCGAAAGCTATCAGATCTCCAAGAACTACCCCTTTATCTCAAGAGCCAGACAGTCTTTATTGATGACCGTTCATATCTAGTGAATCCTAAGATTTTAAGAGAAAAAGGTATACCTGTTCAAGATATTCATAATTTAGTCCCCAATTATCTACGAATTACGGAAGCGGAAGCCAATGAACATCAGATTAGCCACAGTTGAAGATATTTTATCGATTGTCTCTCTTGAAAAAGAGGTTTTTAAGGAGTCGCTTGGCGAATCCTTCTTGTATGATGAAATGATGCTCAATCCTTATTCACATATCGTCATTGGGGAAGTAGAACACAAAATGGTCGGTTATATAGGGCTTCGTGTGGATGAAAAAGCCGAGATTATGAATTTTGCTATTTTTCCACATGAACAAAAAAAAGGCTATGGTAAAGCACTGCTGACGTATGCCCTCGACTATTTGAAAACCCATCATGCAAAAACATTATCTTTAGAAGTAAGAGAAAGCAACTTAGTTGCCCAAAAACTCTATCTATCTTTTGGTTTTAAAAAATCGCATATACGAAAAAATTATTATCAAAATGAGGATGCTATTGTCTTCATCAAGGAGGTGAACCCATGATCATTTTAGCTGTTGAATCATCCTGTGACGAAAGTTCTGTTGCCATTGTCAAAGATGGCAAAGACGTGTTATCACATATTATCTTATCTCAAATCGACATCCATAAACGCTTTGGTGGTGTGGTACCTGAAATCGCATCACGTAATCATGTGGTTCATATGACACGTATTTTTGATGAAGCATTGAAAGATGCGAAACTCAATCCTGAGGATATTGATTTAGTCGCCGTGACTAAAGGACCTGGTCTCATCGGATCACTTTTAGTAGGTATTAATGCCGCTACTGCATTTGCATTTGCTCATGAGAAACCACTGATGGGTGTCAATCATTTACATGGACATATTTATGCTGCAGGTATTGATCATGAGATGAAATTTCCAGCACTGGCTTTACTTATTTCTGGTGGACATACCGAACTGATTTATATGAAAGAGCATATGTCATTTCAACTTTTAGGCACTACACAAGATGATGCCGTAGGGGAAGCGTATGATAAAGTTGCACGCACGCTGGGATTATCCTATCCAGGAGGTCCTATTGTCGATGAAAAAGCAGCTTTGGGTAAAGATAGCTATCACCTCCCACGCCCTTTTTTAGATAAGAGTGAATACCACTTCAGCTTTTCTGGTTTAAAGAGTGCAGTGATCAATTTGGTGCATAACTACGAACAACGAGGAGAAAAGATTGATGTGAATGATATGTGTGCCTCATTTCAAGCGTCTGTTCTTGATGTATTGATTGAAAAGACACGACTTGCTGCAGAAGCTTTCGATGGGAAGCAGATTATTGTGGCCGGTGGAGTTGCAGCAAATAAAGGTTTAAGAAAAAGAATCTTTAATGAAATCCTTAACAGAGAAATTATCATCCCTAAAATGGAGTACTGTACAGATAATGCAGCAATGATCGGGGCTGCTGCATACTATCAATATCAAAAAAAGGGTGCTCTACCCGATTATTTACTCGGCGGAGAATCAACCCTTTCCATAGAAGATGAAGGCGAATAGCCTTTATTTTTTTTCTAAATGTTCAATCGTGATTGAACTGATGACAGCGGTGATTAAAAAGAAGACGATCCAACCAAAGAGTGAATGATCTACCATAAAACTAACCCAAGATTGACTTTCACTGGCTGCTGCGATGAGAACTAAAACAACAAGAAAGATAAACTGAAGTGCAAAAGATACACTTCTTGCCCAGTAACAAAAAGAAATGATTGTTGATTTTTTTGGCATGACAATTCCCCCTGAGTATACGTTATCTATAGTATAGCATAATTCTCTCAAGGCTGATGTACAGCTTTTAGATTTTCAAAGGCTTCAGATGGATTATTTCTTTCAATTTCCTTTCTCAACAATGCTAAACTATTGTTTTTTTTAAGCATAAAGAATATGATTAAATTAATAAAGGGGAGTGATTCTATGAAGTTCCTTTTCAAACTCATTGTTTTACCTATTTTATCGATTATTGCAATCCCTGCAATACTTTTAGCCGTGATGTATAAACCGGTTGAAATTCCTACTGAGGATTTCAGTGAAGTTGTCGCCGTTTCATTAACTGACATGGTGAAAGAAAATGTTGATTCATTCTTAACCGATAACGATGTTGATTCTACCGTAGGTGTATCGATCGCTCAAGCGGATGCGAATGGTTTAATTCTCAATCAACTACGCACTATTAACCCTGAGTATCTTTTAGATGGTGCATCTGATGATGACTTGAACTATGTCATGAAAGAAGAATACTATGGGCTACAAGGAGCCTGGGTACGCTTTGAAGATAATACCATTGAAATTGAAGCAGGGGCTCATGTCTTCGTTTCAACCTTTACCTACAAGACACGTATTTTGATTTCTTTTGAAGTATTGATTGACACAGAAGAAGTTGTGTTAAAGCTCGATAAGCTCAATATTGGGAATCTCCCACTCGCATGGTCTTTCTCTGCTGCTTCATGGATTACTGAACAGGTCACCGGAGAATCTCTCAAAGGTATTATTGATAACCAACTCAATGGCTTAGCTTCATTTGATCCCACAGCACGTGAAATCAGAGTTAGTGTCGATTCTCTTCTTGATCAAAGCATTGAAGATGAACAGCAAAGAGCGATGATCGCTTCGCTTTTGGCATTCATTGAAGAAAACGAACTCTTGGATATAGGTTTCTCTGATGGTGAATTTGGCGTGGATTTAGCTTTAGGTAAGACAAAAGATGCTACTGCACCATTCGAACTCAATCCTGTTGATCAAATTGTTGATGATGCTGATCTTCAGTCGATTCTAGCATCTAAAGCAAGTGCAATGATTTTCTCCACATTAAGTGGTGATAGCCCAACGCCTTTCATTGATCTTGATGATTTTACACTCAATCGTATGTTTGAATACTTCATGCGTGCCAATCAAACGACACCTGGTGTGCTGATTGAATCACCACTTTTTGAAGACTACACGATGCGAGCTTTTGTCCCATATATCACGATGAATAATGACTTTATTGTCAATATTCCTCTAGTGATTGAAGATAATATCGATCCATTAAAGAGTTTCCAAACGATTATTAAGATTAGTGCAACCCCAGAAGTTTCTGGATCCGATTTACGCATTGTTTTAAATGAACTCGTCGCAGGTGAAGTCACATTAACAGAAGAGCATATCACGAGCGTACTCACCATGCTTGGAGAAAATGACTTTATTGTCGATGGTGCATTCGTGATTGAAAACTTTGATACACAGATGGATGCTGCAGGTATGGGCATTGAATCGGTAGCTGTTGTTGCTGATTCGTTAAGAATTTATGTTACCTTAAGTGAAACCATTCCTCTTCAGGATATTCAAGATGCCGTACAAGATGTCTTAGATGCAGTTGCCGATAACCCTGAGTATCCAGCTGAACTCAACGATGCAATCAATGATGTCCTCACTGAAGCATTAGATCCTTCAGGAGATCCAGAAGCCGCAGTTGAAGAATTGTTAACGGTGGTTGAAGGTTTATCCGATGAAGAGCAACAAGAACTCTTTGACGACTTAGTCACCGCATTTGGTTCAACGGATTTAGATTTCGAAGAACTCTTCGGACTTCTTCCATAAGACATTTCATAAAATATGACCTTGGTGAACTTTCATCAAGGTCTTTTTGTTTGTAAACTTGTAGTTTACACCAAATTATCATATAATAAATGAGACAATGAGGTGAACCCTATGGAAAACACATCGAATTTTATTAAAACAATTATTGAAGAGGATTTAAAAACAGGTAAACATAAGGAAATCGTCACACGGTTTCCACCAGAACCCAACGGATTTTTACATATCGGTCATGCACGTGCTATCATTACCGATTTTGAGAGTGCTTTGCCTTATGGTGGATATACCAATCTTCGTTACGATGACACCAATCCTGAAAAAGAAGATGACATTTATGTCAAAGCGATTTTAGCAGATATCCGTTGGTTAGGATATGAACCTAAGAACGTGTTTTACGCAAGCAATTATTTCGAAGAAATGTATGAACGCGCCGTTCTTCTCATCAAAAAGGGACTCGCCTATGTCGATCATTCAACAGCCGAAGAAATCGCTAAAGATCGCGGGAACTTACAGAATCCTGGAAAACCATCGAAGTATCGCGATCGCTCAGTCGATGAAAATTTACGTCTATTTGAAGATATGCGTCTGGGTAAATTCAAAGAAGGTGAATGTGTCCTTCGTGCAAAAATCGATATGACATCACCTAATATGAATATGCGTGATCCTGTATTATATCGCATCAGTTTTGCTGAACATCATAACACAGGAACGAAATGGTGCATCTATCCGATGTATGATTACGCCCATCCTTTAGAAGATGCGATTGAAGGGATTACCCATTCATTATGTTCTTTAGAATTTGAAGATCACCGCCCCTTATACGACTGGGTAGTGAGAGAAACTGAAATGCCTAAGATACCTCGCCAAATTGAATTTGGTCGTCTATCGATTGAAAATACAGTCATGAGTAAACGCTTCTTACGTGCTTTAGTAGAAGAGGGTAAAGTCACGGGTTGGGATGATCCAAGAATGCCTACCCTATCAGGGATGCGTCGTAGAGGGTATACCCCGGAGGCTATTCGTAAGTTCGTGTTATCCACAGGGCTTTCAAAAGTGAATTCTACGGTAGGAACCGATATGCTTGAAGCTGCTGTACGTGATGATTTACAAGAACATGCAGGAAGAGTGATGGCAGTCATTCGCCCATTAAAGGTTACCATTACCAATTACAAAGAAGGCAAACTTGAATATTTTGAAGTCCCCTATCATCCCGAAAAGCCTGAACTTGGATCAAGAAAAGTTCCTTTTGGAAGACATCTTTATATCGAAGCAGATGACTTTATTGAAGTTAAACCTAACAACAAATACAAAAGATTGTCTCTTGGTGATGAAGTAAGACTTTTCCACGCTTACTTTATTAAAGCCAATGAAGTCAAAAAAGATGAAAACGGGAATATTATTGAAGTGCTTGCCACCTATGATCTTGAAACACGTTCTGGTTCAGGATTTGATGCAAGAAAACCCAATGGAACCATCCACTATGTGGAAGCGACCCAAGGGGCAAAAGCAACCATTAACTTCTTTGGTCCCATGATCATTGGTGATGATTCGATGGATCTCATGAGCCGTTTTAATGAAAATTCATGGACAGTTCTATATGGTTATGTCGAAGCTGCACTTAAAGATGCAAAAGCTCATTCTAAGTTCCAATTTATGAGACAAGGATATTTCAATACAGATCCAAGCACAAAAGATGCTCATCTTGTATTTAATGAAATTGTTCCTTTGAAGAGTTCTTACAAATAGAAAGTGGGTGTGCCATGAACTGGCTAGCTACCCTAAATGAATCTCAATTAAAAGCGGTTATCCACCCCGGTGGCCCGCTTTTTGTTGTCGCAGGCGCAGGAACTGGAAAGACGAAAACACTCACCGCAAGAATCGCATATCTCATCATGAATAACGTCAATCCTTCACGTATATTAGCCGTGACATTTACCAATAAAGCAGCACGAGAAATGAAGACCAGAGTCATTGAAATGACAGGACCTCACGCGATGAGCGTTTGGCTTTTCACGTTTCATGCGTTTGGACTACAGATCTTAAGATCACACATTGCCAAACTCCCTTATGGATATCGCCCTAACTTCAATGTCATCGATGAAGAAGATGGGAAAAAGATTGTCCAAGAAGTGATTAAGGCGTTGGGTCTTGATGCAAAGATGTTTTCATTAAAGCATCTAAAGAATTTGATCTCGCTTTATAAATCACGTCGTCTTGACGGATTTGAAAGAACCGATGAAGAGAAGATTTACCAAAACTATCAAAACTATTTACGCACCAATCAGCTGGTTGATTTTGATGACTTGTTACTCTACCCATTAGAACTTATGGAAAATCATCCCGAGGTGAGAACGCATTATCAAAGCTATTTTGAGTATGTCCTTGTGGATGAGTTTCAAGATACAGACGTCATTCAATATAAACTTTTAAAAATCATGGGAGCACTACATAAAAATGTTTTTGTCGTAGGTGACCCTGATCAATCGATTTATGGATTTCGTGGAGCAAACTACGAAAATGCGCGACTCTTTATTAAAGATTTTGGTGCCGAAACCATTCTTCTTGAAAAGAACTATCGTTCGACCAATCAAATTTTAAAAGCAGCAAACCAATTGATTAATTATAACTTTAACCGACCCGCAGCCAAGAATCTAGAAAGTGATTTGGGTTTTGGCGAAGCTCCCATTTTGCATCATGCACAAAATGATATCAGAGAATCCTTTTTTGTTGCAGGTGAAATCAGAAGACTTCACGAACAGTTAGGCATCCCATATGATGAAATGGCAGTGCTTTATCGAAACAACGCACTATCGCGTCTTTTTGAAGAAGCGATGATTAAAGAGGGAATTCCCTATGTCATCTATGGGGGTATTTCGTTTTATGAGCGCCGTGAAATTAAAGATGCACTTGCCTATATTCGAACCGTTTTAGATCCCACACAAGATTTTTATTTCAAACGGATCGTCAATGTTCCTAAGCGATCGATTGGTTTAATCTCAATTCAACACTTAGAAGATAAAGCGAAAGCCTTAGGTGTTTCCATGGTGGAAGCCATCGACTATGCAGAACTCACACCAAGTGCAAGACAGAGTCTAAAAGATTTTAGAACACTAATTGAAGTGATGAGCCAAGGTTTTGATGGGATGGAAAACCTTGCTGAGATTATGCCTTACCTTATGGGAAAAACAGGATATATCGATATGCTTCGTGCAGAAAATGACGAGATTGCAGATGATCGCATCGATAACTTAAAGGAACTACAAAACGTATTTACACGAGGCGATCAGTATTACGAAGGTACCTTCTATGAAAAGCTAAAACAACAGCTTGATCAGATATCGCTCTTTACAGACCTTGATCAAGAGTTTGATGATTATGATCGCGTTAGATTATCTACATATCACCAGGTCAAAGGACTTGAGTTTAAAGCGGTATTCATGGTGGTGCTAGAAGAAAATATTTTCCCATCCGATCGTTCACTGATGAACCCCTCTGAACTTGAAGAAGAACGACGTATCGCTTATGTAGGAATTACTCGAGCTAAAGAAAAACTTTATATGAGCTATGCCGATCAACGCATGGTTTATGGAACCATGAGATATTCGTATCCTTCACGGTTCATTCAAGAATCATGGATCAAACAGGAACAACCTCAGTTGTGGAAAGCAGAGAAAGAAACAGGACATCTTCTCCATACTGGAGATAAAGTGGAACATCAAGTCTTTGGATTGGGCGTCGTGATTCGAGTTGATGATGATGTTGCAACCATTGCATTTTCGATGCCACATGGTATTAAAAAGATTTTAGAAAGTCATCCATCTTTACGAAAGAAAAAATAAAAAAATCTTTCTAATATACAATGGGGTGATGTCTATGCTCAATGAACAACAAACACAAGTGGTCACGTCAAGTGACCGCTTTATTTTTGTTTTAGCAGGCGCAGGAAGTGGGAAGACACGGGTGATAATCGAACGTATTAAGAGACTTCTTGATCAAGGTACTGAAGAGAAAAACATACTTGCGATTACTTTTACACACAAAGCAAGCCTAGAGATGAAGCATAGACTTGGGGGAAATGTCAGCGTTCACGTGCACACATTTCATCAGTTTTGTTTTGTGAACTTAGAAGAAGTACTTAACACGAAAATCAACCTTATTACAGAAAATGAACTCTCATTGTTTAGAGAAGATGAACTTCTAGCGATTGCAAATTATAAAAATGGCTTTATGAAGGGAAAACGACCATATTGTTATCAAAAATATCAAGCATTACTTAAAGAAAGAGGGTTACTTGACTTCGATGATCTACTTTTAGAGATGTATCAGCAAATTATCCATCAACATGTCACTTTTTCTTACCAATATATCTTCATTGATGAGTTTCAAGACACCAATTATTTGCAGTACATATTATTAAAAAAAATGATCAAAAAAAGCACACATGTTTTTGCTGTTGGTGACCCCGATCAGTCCATTTATAAATTTCGAGGGGCGAGTTCAAAAATCATCGAAACATACATAAAAGAATTTCATGCAAAAACCTATGTGCTTTCGATAAACTATCGTAGTGATCGCTTGATCATAGAAGCTGCAAATCGCTTGATCAGGCGAAATATACGTTCTTTAAAAAAAGATCTCTTACCTTATAAGAACGAAAAAGGACTCGTATATCATTGTACCTTTGTCGATGAGGTAAGTGAGGCCAATTGGATTCTCAAAACTCTCAAAAACATGAGAAAAAATGGCACCCATTTTTGTGACGTTGCGATTCTATACCGCAATCATTTTAAAGCTTATCAAATCAAGTTAAACTTATATCAAGAAGAGATTCCATTTGATGAGAATGATCACATGATAGGTGATGCGATTCATCTGTTATCTATCCATCAAGCAAAGGGACTTGAGTTTGATCACGTCTTCATCATAGGACTCGAAGAAAATGTCTTACCTTCCTTAAGAAATAACCAGCATACGGCACTTGAGGAAGAGCGAAGACTCATGTTTGTAGCCCTCACACGAGCAAGACACACGCTCATTCTCACTTCGAGAATGAGAGACCAAGATTCTCGAAAACTCATCATTTCACGTTTCGTTAAGGAAACAAAGATGAAATCCATTCGGGAAAATCACATTAGTGATATAATATCACTGGGTGATGACCATGGACATAAAAAGCCGTATAAAAACGTTAACTGAGTTGATCAATCAAGCCAATATCGATTACCATACCAAAGATCAACCCACAATGTCGGATTATCAATACGATCAATATTTAAAAGAACTTAGAGAACTCGAAGAAGCCTATCCTGAATATAAAGAAGCCGATTCCCCCACCGAGAAAATTGGTGGACTTGTTTTAGATGGCTTTGAAAAGGTCACGCATCAGGTTCCCATGATGAGTTTATCCAACGTATTTAACGAAGATGAACTTCGTGCTTTTGATGATAAAGTAAGAAAAGCAACCACAAGTTATACCTATACAACTGAGTTAAAAATTGATGGACTTGCTGTCAGTCTCCTTTATGAAAAGGGACTTTTCAAACGTGCAGCCACTCGTGGAAATGGTGTGGTTGGAGAAGATGTAACCCAAAATGTGAAGACGATCAAGAGTCTTCCTTTACGTCTATCAGAGGCAATTGATCTTGAAGTTCGTGGTGAAATCTACATGCCTCATAAGAGCTTTAAACAGGTCAATGAAGAGCGGATGAGTGAAGGTGAAGCCCTATTCGCCAATCCCAGAAATGCCGCCGCAGGTACCATTAGACAATTGGATTCAACGGTTGTCGCGAAAAGAAATCTTGACCTCTTTATCTATACGATTGTCCATGCATCTAATCATGTGAATACACAAAAAGAAGCACTCGAGTACTTGACCAAACTAGGATTTAAAGTCAATCCTCACTATGCGCATGTGGCCAATATCGATGATTTAGTCAAACAAGTATCCCTCTATGATGCACTTAGAAAATCACTGAATTATGATACCGATGGTGTTGTGATTAAGGTCAATGAATTTAGTCGCTATGAAACGATTGGATATACCGCGAAGTTTCCCAAATGGGCAACCGCCTATAAATTTCAAGCGGAACAAGTAGAAACAGTCCTTAAAGATATCACCTTCCAAATCGGTCGTACCGGTGTGGTAACACCTGTGGCAGAACTCGAACCTGTCTTTGTTTCTGGAACAACCGTCGCTCGAGCTACCTTACACAACGAGGACTATATTTTAGACAAAGACATTCGTATCGGGGATACGGTGGTTGTTCATAAAGCTGGAGAAATAATTCCAGAAGTTTTGCATGTATTAAAGGATAAACGTACTGATCAAATACCCTTTTCGATGATCGACACATGCCCTGTTTGCGGACAACCTCTCGTTCGTCACGAAGGGGAAGCTGACTATTATTGTTCCAATTTAGAATGTCCTGGAAGAAATATCAATAGTTTAATTCACTTCGCATCAAGAGTAGCGATGGATATTGATACGCTTGGTGAAAAAGTGGTTGAGATGCTTCATGAACTCGGCTATTTAAATACGATTGCAGATATCTATAGACTTCATATGTATCGCGACGAACTCAAAGAAATCCCCGGCTTTGGTGATAAGAAAGTCGAGAAATTACTTCTTGCCATCGAAGCGTCGAAAACACAGACATTCGATCGTTTATTATTTGGTTTAGGCATTAAGCATGTAGGGGCTAAAGTTGCTAAGACATTAATAAAGCACTATCCTTCGATGGACTTACTTAGTCAAGCAACAATAGAGGATCTTCTACATATACCAGAGATAGGTGAGATGATTGCTCTTTCAATCGTTCATTATTTTGCAGATTCTAAAAAGAGAGAACTCATCGAAGAACTTAAACAACTAGGGCTTAATATGACACATCAAGTAGCTGAAGCTGTATCACATGAGTTCAATGGAAAAACGATTGTTTTAACAGGAAAACTCAATTTATTTTCACGTGATCAAGCAACTGAAATCATTGAAAAACTCGGTGGTAAAGTGGCATCTTCTGTATCGTCTAAGACCGATTTTGTTGTGGCTGGAGAAGATGCTGGATCGAAATTAAAGAAAGCCAATGAACTGGGCATTCCTGTCATCGATGAACTAGCATTTAAGGAGAAAATTAATGGATACAATTAAAGTTCATGGGGCCAGAGAAAACAATCTCCAAAATATCGATATCGAAATTCCTAAAAATAAGCTCATCGTCATGACGGGTATATCAGGCAGTGGAAAGAGTTCACTTGCTTTTGATACACTCTATCAAGAAGGACAACGACGCTATATGGAATCTCTTTCAGCGTATGCAAGACAATTTTTGGGAAACTTTGAAAAACCTGATGTCGATCGTATTGATGGTTTATCCCCTTCGATCTCGATCGATCAAAAAACAACATCCAATAATCCACGTTCAACCGTGGGAACAGTCACCGAAATTTATGATTACTTACGCTTACTTTATGCAAGAGTAGGGATCCCTTATTGTCCTGGTTCTGATGAACCATTGTCTAAACAATCCATTGAAGAGATGACGCAACGTGTCTTATCTTTAAAAGAAGGTAGTCGTGTAGTCGTCATGGCACCTGTAATTGAACGGCAAAAAGGCACCCATAAAAAACTTGCTGAACAATATTTAAAAGAAGGATTCACAAGAGCCTATGTCGATGGTGAAAATATTCTTCTAGAAGATATGCCTGAACTCGATAAAAATAAAAATCATGATTTCTTTTTAGTGATTGATCGCCTGATTGTCAAAGATGGCATTCGTTCACGTCTTTATGATGCATTAGAACTTGCGGCTAAACTTGCCAATGGGAAAACACGTGTACAAGTGGGCGAAGATGCGATGATGCATTTCTCTCAAAACTATTCGTGTAATGATTCTGATTTCACTATTCCTGATTTAGAACCACGTCTTTTTTCGTTCAATACACCCATTGGCGCTTGTCCTTACTGCAATGGGTTAGGCGTAAAGATGGAAGTCTCTGAAGATTTGGTCTTGGATCGTACAAAGGGATTACTCGATGGGGGAATCATTCCGTATAAGAATAATGATGTTGATAACCTAAACAATGCCATGATCGATGAAGTCTGCAAGACCTATGGCATCGATATGAGTGCACCTATCATGAATTTACCCCAAGAAAAATTAAATATAATCTTATATGGTTCACCCGATCAAATTCACTTTAAAATGCGTTCATCTTCAGGACGTGTTCATGAAAAAGTGGACTACTTTGAAGGTGTCATCACGAACTTAACACGCCGTTATCGCGAAACGACATCCGAATGGATTCGTACGTGGATTGAAGGGTTTATGACAGAAGCCATGTGTCCTACCTGTCATGGTGCGAGACTTAATGAACAAGCTCTATCCGTCAAAATCGGTGGGAAGAATATGGATCAACTCACCAGATTATCCATCGATGATACGATTAAATTCTTGAGTCAATTAGATTTGAATACAGAACAAAAACAAATCGCAAGACTTGCACTTCAAGAAATTATTAATCGTTTAACCTTCCTACAAGACGTGGGATTAGGATATTTGACACTCGCACGATCTGCTGGGACTCTTTCGGGTGGAGAGGCACAACGAATTCGACTTGCTACACAGATTGGATCGAAGCTTACAGGTGTCTTATATGTATTAGATGAACCCTCCATCGGTCTTCATCAAAGAGATAATCATAAACTGATTGAAACATTGAAGAAGATGCGCGATTTAGGAAATACGCTCGTTGTGGTCGAACACGATCATGAAACCATGCTTGCAAGTGACTATTTGATTGATATCGGCCCTCGTGCGGGTAAGCATGGCGGACAGGTGGTTGCTGCAGGAACACCCCAAGAAGTGATGGATAACCCCAATAGTATCACAGGACGTTACCTTAAAGGACTAGAAAAAGTCGATGTACCAGCCTCAAGACGTCCTGGTATTGGTAAAGATATCATGATTTTAGGAGCGAGAGCGAATAACTTAAAAGATATTTCTGTGGGATTTCCATTGGGGAAACTTACGGTCGTTACTGGAGTTTCTGGATCAGGGAAATCAACTTTAGTCAATGAAATCCTGATGAAAGGACTTCAACATAAATACTATAAAACCAAAGAACTCCCCGGTCTTCATTCTGCGATCAACGATCATAACTTAATCGATCGTGTGATTGACATCTCACAAGCACCTATTGGACGAACACCACGAAGTAATCCTGCCACCTATACAGGTGTCTTTGATGACATTCGGGATTTATATTCTCAAACCAATGAAGCCAAAGCACGTGGATACGAAAAGGGAAGATTTTCTTTTAACGTACGTGGCGGTCGCTGTGAAGCATGTGGCGGTGATGGTGTGAAGAAGATTTCAATGCATTTTCTTCCTGACGTCTACGTTCCTTGTGAAGTCTGTGGTGGTTCACGGTATAACCATGAAACACTTCAGATTAAATACAAAGGAAAAAA
>QZKD01000031.1 GCA_003605085.1 Acholeplasma sp.
GCTTGTTTTTCTTCAAAATAAAATACCTCCAAGTATTAACAGTAATAATATATTTATCTTTATATTATTTCCTGTGTCTACTTTGGAGGTATCATATCATCAAGCGATCGGGTTTTTTGTTATATGATGAAGAGAATTAGCGTGATCATCGTGATGTAAATGATGCTTAACACAGTATAGTTGAGAAGGTATGTTTTTAAGTGACTACGATCTTCTTTTAAAATGTATTTAAATGAGATTAAACTCGCGAGTGATCCAATAATCGTTCCCATAGAACCTACATTCACCCCTTGTAATAACGCTTGCCAATACATTCGATCTGTAAAAGTGGATAGAAGGACAGCAGCGGGAACATTCGAGATAAATTGCGAGGTTACTAACCCAGTGAAATAAACAGAAGTTTGACTGCTCAAAAACTCTCGTGTGAGCGTTTCTAGAAACTGCATTTGTGATAGATTTCCCGTAAAGATAAAAAAGGCTGTAAAGGTTAATAAGAGATGGTAATCGATACGTTTAAATAAATGTCTACCATAGATTAAAGCGAGAATGATGGTCGCACCTAAAGTGATCCATACATTAACGATACGTAAAATGGAAAGTAATGCATTGACTAAGAAAAGTGAATATAAGATGACTCTATCCCATCGAACACTTGGCGCAACCAGGTTTAGCTCACATTCCTTATGTGGAATGCGAAAGAGTGTCGTAAGGATAAGTAAAACTAAACCTGTGAGTGTGATAGGCAGTGTCGCAAGCAGAAATTCATCAAAAGGAATATCGTAAAACGCATATAGGTATATATTCTGTGGATCTCCCATCGGCGTGAGTGCACTTCCCATGTTGGCAGCAATTGTTTGTAAAATGATGATGATCAGGCTATATTTTTCTTGTTTGGTATGCTTAGTGACAAAGATAGTAAAAGGGACAAGTGTGAGCAATACAGCATCATTGGTTAAAAACATTCCCAAAAAGAATGTCACAAGAATGATCACCAAAGCAATCCATTTAATCGATACAAATCGAATCACCAGTTTGGTAGCAATAAAGTCAAAAAAATGCGTTTCATACATACCAGCGACAGATATCATAAGCGTAAACATAACGATGAGTACTTTGGTATTGATATATCCCAAATACGCAACTGAAGGAGGTATAAAAAACATTGAAATAGCCGCGAAAATCAACGCGATAAAAAACACCTTGTCTTTGATGATAAAAGATAAAATACGTTTCATGAAATCCCCCATTAGAGAAGTCTATATCATATTATAATCATTTTTTTGAAATGTTGAATAGGAAAATCAACGAATGTATTCATAAATGGTATGTTGCATAAAAATCGATTAAAAACTATAATGAGAATAAAGAATTTCTTTTTTTAAAGGATGGTTATAATATGAGAATTGCTCTAAATTTATATGCTTTAAGACATCACTTGAAAAACGATAAACAAATCGTGGAAGTGTTGCACCAACTAAAAAGTATGGGATACGAAGCAATTCAACTTTCGGGAATCCCAGAATGGACCAATGATCGAATCGCCTTGATAGCAAGCACATGTCGAGACATTGGTCTTGAAATCGCAGGAACACATCCTAGACTTACTTCATTAGAAAGCATAACACCTTCTATCATCGAACAACATAAGATGCTTCAAAGCCATATCTTAGGTATTGGATCGATGCCAGAAAAATATAATCGTCAAGATTTAACGCATTATCAAGATTTCATTTTATCATGCCATCGCTCTGCAAGATTATTAAAAGACCAAAACATCACACTTACTTACCATCATCATGCATTTGAGTTTAGTAAAATTCAAGGATTGTATCCTATGGATATCATTTTACAGACCATGCATCAATCGCCACTCATGCTAGAGGTGGATGTCTATTGGTTACAGTATGCAGGCATCAATCCGATCGCGTTTATCCAAAAGTATTACCATCATATAGCCATGCTCCATATAAAAGATATGAAAATTGCGATCACAGGTCATTGGGGTACGATTCAACAATTTTGCCCTATCGGTGAAGGAAACATTCAATATCGTCAACTCATTTCACAAGTGAGAGCATTAGACATTCCATGGTTGATCATCGGTCAAGATGAATTTTACGGTTCAGACCCATACGAAGATTTGCGAAAGAGCCTCTCTTTTGTCAAGTCAATTATTTAAACGTTTCACCAGACACGAAAAACACCCATAAAAGTTGTCGATACAAGCTATGAAAAATATGAAAATATCAATGAAAATAGTGCTTTTTAACTATAGTTAAAGTGTTTTCATTTACTGAAACGTTTAACAAAAAAGTTCAATTTCGTTGACAAGCCCATTTTTGCATGATAAAATCATGATATAAAGTAAGCGATTTCATCGCGAAATCAGAAAAGGAGAAAAATGAAATGAAAAAAGTGTTTATCTTAATCACTGTACTATTCATGGCAGTTGGTCTTTTCGCATGCGGCGAAGAACCAGAACCCACAGTGATTGATGAATCGCCAACGATTTCTGGTCTCACCCCAGCATCGATTAAGATTGGTGAAACCTTTAATCCTTTGGCAGGTGTCACAGCAAGTGACCCAGAAGATGGCAATCTTACAAGTGATATCGCTGTTCAAGGTGTTGTTAATAATATGACACAGGGCACATATACATTAACTTATGTGGTTATGGACAGCGCAAAGAATGTTACTGAACTCACACGTACGATAACCGTCACTGTTGGTGAAGCGCCAGTCATTAGTGGTGCAGGTAACAGATCAGTCACGTTTGGTTCCGTCTTTAATCCTCTTGAAGGCGTCACAGCTACTGACGAAGAAGATGGTAATCTTACCGCATATATCTCGGTTACTGGTACAGTTAATCTAAGCTTAATCGGTTTATATGATTTAACGTATACTGTTACTGACAGTGCAGGTAACGTGACAACTGTAGTACGTACAATCAATGTTCTCTACGGAGCTAAGACGGTTGTAACCTTTACCTCTTGGAATTTAGGTACTCCAGAACAAAACAACTTACTCAGAAGAAGAATTGATGCATTCAATGAAATGAGCAATTTCATCGAAATCGAAGTCATGGAATTCACTGGGGATTATAATGCGTTCTTGGCAACGATGGCAGCTGCTGGCACATTCCCTGATGTCTTTATTTCTGGTAATGTTCCTGAACACATTTTAGCTGGATACTCTGGAGAAATTACTTCAGTTGCTGAAGCGGATTCAGATTGGCTCAATGTTCCTGTTGCATT
The DNA here is from genome assembly GCA_003605085.1 of Acholeplasma sp. Lineage (GTDB taxonomy): Bacteria > Bacillota_I > Bacilli_A > Acholeplasmatales > Acholeplasmataceae > Peloplasma. The sequence goes on from QZKD01000031.1 coordinate 3,255, forward strand.
AAGAGATGCAGTGACTTATAATGGTCGCATCTATGCAATTCCTGCAGCAAATAACTTCCTAGGTCATTTTGCAAACTTAGACTTAATTGATGATTCAGGTATTCTTACTGATTTCACCGTTCCAGGTTATACCTATGATCAGTGGATTGCTGCTGTTGAAGCTGCAACAGATAGTACAAAACTTGATGGCACATCAACCGCTGGTATCAACCATCCAGGTGAATTCTTCAGCTGGTTACCTGCAGTTTTAGATGATCAAGTTCTTCCAGCACAACAACTTGGAATTCTCCATGGTGGTGTTGCTGATGGTCAATTTATGTACAATAGTGCTGCAGTCAAAGATGCGATTGCAGAAGCGCAATTAGTCATGTCCAATTATTGGGGCTTTGAAGCATGGTCCGATGTCGATCCTGATGGCGCTGAAGGTCCACAATTAGCACCACGTATTGAACGTTATGGTTCTGACTGGTGGGCATCATTCAATAAAGGCCAAGTCGCATTCCAATGGGATGGTACATGGGCTGTTCAAAGCATGGCTACCAATGCAGCAAATGCTGGCTTTGATGTTCACTTTGTTGGTTTACCTGGTGGTAAAGTCGTTTCTGCTCCTGACTACTTCTCAATTTCTAGAACGACTGAAGATCTAGAAGCAGCGTATGAAGTTGCTAAATGGTTAACCTTTGGTACTGATGGACTCAATAAAATGTTTGATATCATTGAAAATACAGTTCCTGATACAGCCGGTGGTGAAGTGACACTTTCAGTTTCTGGTCTTCCTATCAATAACACACAGTCTATCATTGATAAATGGTTTGTAAACTACCCAGTTCCAGGCGTTAAAGAAATCTATGAAGCAGCAGCAGAAGGCGAAGTTGAAGTTCTCGTTGAAGGCTTCAAGTATGTTCCAGGTTATGTTACCGCTCGTTGGGGTTATAATACAGGTATTGATGCATTAATCTCAAGACCAAATAACGCTCCAGGTTCAACATTATCCATTGGGGATCTTGTCTGGGATGCACAGTTCAATAAGATTAATTACTCAGAATATATGACAGCTGAACTTCAAACACTCATTAACTTTGAATTACTAAAAGCTAGATTGGCACTCGAAGAAGCAATGAACCAATAATTTTTGGAGGATGAATATGGAAGCTAATCGCATACTCAAAAGAACCTTGATTGTGATCATCGGTTCATTTACGGGTGTGGTTGCTCTACTATTCATATTATCTAAATTTATCTCAGTAAATGTAGATAGTATGGGGGGTAACACCGTTTACCCCCCATATCCTTTCATTCAAGCCTTGAATCAGGATGGACTTGTTGACCAAATCACTGTCGATGAGATTGCAACTCAAAATCCTGAGCATATTTTATCGGATGAAAAAGGATATGGCAGTAGTGTGCTCTATTGGACGTTGGATAGTGATGATTTTATTGAAATTATGTTTGACATCGATGTCGCTGGCGACTATTTTTTGGCATTGGACTATCTTTCAGATGATGAATCAGTCAAACCTGATGAAATCTCTGTAGAAATCAATGGACAAACATTAGAAGATTATGTCAACATACGTCTATGGACACAGTGGAGGGCATTAGATCAAGAAGCCTCTTTCGATATATACAATAATCAAGTGTTTAAAGAACACATGCCTGTCTCTATTTGGACAGAAACCCTTCTAAGAGATCAATTACATCTTAATAAAACCCCACTGAAATTTAGATTAACTGCAGGGGAAAACAACCTAAAAATTATTCGCGAGCAAGGGGAATTTTTTCTCGGGAATCTTAAAATTTATCAAGCATTAGCATTATCTACTTATGATGAATATCGCCTTGATCAAGCTTCATTCGTCTCGAATGATTCTTTGATGGTGCTTGAAGCAGAATCGTATTCATTAAAAAACAATATCTCTATTTTGCCAGAAATGGAAAAGACACCTTCTGTTTCTCCATTTAAGAGTGACTTAAATTATCTCAATATCATTGGTTACACGTTTTATGAAGTCGGTAACCAACTGACCTATTATCTCAATGTTGAAAATACAGGATATTACTATATTACTTTAAAATATAAAAATTCACAGTATGATAATCGCACCTCGTATCGAAATATCTACATCAATGGTGTGATTCCTTTTGAAGAACTACAAAGTTATCCTTTTCCATATACGAATCAATATACCTATGAAACACTCGGTCCAAAGGGCGAGCCTTTTTCTATATATTTAGAACAGGGACTCAATCGAATCACTCTTGAAGCAGATGCAAGTCGTTTTGTCGATGATCATTTTATGATTGAACGCATGATGAATGAAATCAATGATTATAGCATCGAACTTAAAAAACTGACCGGTGGTGTCACCGATAAAAATCGAGAATGGAATATCGCACAATTTATACCTGAAACACAGGGTATATTGAATAATTGGTATAACGAACTCTTATTAATCCGCACTCATGTCCAGATGATGAGTTCAAAACAAAGTCAGGATACTGAAATCTTGAAATATATAGATAATGCCATCGATAAATTGACCATACTCAAGAATGACATCAATAAGATTCCTCATCGTGTTAATCTATTGTCTACTGGGTCAAATTCTTTAGCACAACTTCTCGCGGTGATCAATCAACAATTGCTTGATCAACCGTTAGCTCTTGATCAAATCATGGTTCATGGAGAAGATGCGTCTCTACCTCCCGTTCGCGCAAACTTTTTGAAAGAATGGATTGCTGATTTTCAAATTTACCAAGAAGCTGGTAATTTTGAAACTGAAGAAGATGCCGATATTGAAGTATGGGTGAACCGGTCCCGCTATTACATCAGCATGATGCAACAGATGACCGATGCCACATTCACCAAAGATACTGGAATTAAAGTTCGTTATTCTGTGATGCCCAACGAACAGAAACTCATTTTAGCAAATGCAGCCAATACGCAACCCGATATGGCGTTAGGTATTTCTGCATGGTTGCCCTATGAACTTGGACTACGTGGTGCGGCAGCAGATATGCGAAAGTTTGATGGATTTACCGAAACGATTGAACACTTTATGCCAGGATCATTTTTGAATATGATTCATGATGAAAAGGTCTTTGGCTTACCAGAAACACAAGATTTTACTGTCACCTTTTATCGTGAAGACGTTTTAGAAGCTTTAAATATTGAAGTGCCCAATACCTATGAAGAGTTAATCGGTATTTTGCCTACCCTGCAACGTTTTGGTATGAATTACTATTTACCACTCTCACAAGAAAGTTCACTTAAAGGATTTAATGCAACTGCTCCATTTATCTATCAGCAAGGCATGGAATTATATAGTGATGATGGTTTTGACGTGACGATTGACACAGAAGAAGCACTTCGTGGCATCAATACGATGGTCGACTTATATACGCTTTATAGCTTACCTTTGCAGGTACCTAATTTCTATAATGACTTTAGAGACACGACCATCCCTATGGGAGTTAGTGGGTTTGGGACGTACGTTCAATTGACATTTGCTGCTCCTGAAATCGCGAATAAATGGAATATTGCGCTTGCTCCTGGTGTTGAAGATACATTAGGTCATATTCGCCGTGATAATGTGGGAGCTGCACAAGCGTCTGTCATCTTTGAAAAGAGTGAAAAACAAGAGGAAGCTTGGGAATTGCTTCAATGGTGGATGAGTACGGAGACCCAAACCGATTTTATCTATAACTTACTTGTCACCTATGGCGATGGCTTTTTATGGAATTCTGCAAATATCGATGCTTTTGCAACACTTCCGATTCCACAAGAACATATCGATATTATTCTTGAACAATGGGAATACCTCCACGAAGTACCTAAAGTTCCAGGAGGATATAAACTAGAACGTGAATTATCGAATGTCTGGAACCGTGTCGTCTTTGATGGCATCGATGTGAGAAGTGCCGTGGATGATGCGAAGATTTTAATCGAACGTGAACTTGAACGTAAATATATCGAATTTGGTTATCTTGATCAAGATGGCTTGGTTATTAGACCCTACCTCATCACGACCATTGAAGATGTTAGACGTTGGATGGAGGAGGACTAAACATGACATTCAAAGCGAAATTGTGGCATGGCCTCAAACAAGTACGTACGTTCTTTTCTGATTTATCCACCAAAATCGTTCACTGGCTTGAGGATAAAAATCGAACCAATGTTCTCTTTTTAGCTCCTTATGTCTTACTATTCTTTGCTTTTATCGTGATTCCTGTCTTTTTAGCGATTATCTTAAGCTTTACCTACTTTAATGGGATTCAATTTCCAACGTTCAATGGCTTTAATAATTATTTGTACATATTGACAGAAGATGATGTATTCATGAAGACAGTTCTTCCAAATACACTTCTTTTCAGTTTGGTTGTCGGTCCAGGAGGGTATGCCTTAAGTTTTATGTTGGCTTGGATGTTATCGCAAGTAACACCAAAAATGCGAACGATTCTCGCACTGATTATCTATTCACCGTCGATGACAGCAGGTGTAGCTATCGCAGTCGTTTGGAAGATATTATTCAGTGGTGATGAACAAGGGATGATTAATTCATGGTTATTGCAGCTCTCACTCTTGGATGAACCTTTACAATTTCTCCAAAATCCTGATTATTTGATGCCCATTATGATTTTGGTCTCTTTATGGAGTTCGATGGGTGTGGGATTTTTAGCGATTCTTGCCGGATTGCTTAATGTCAATAAAGAGCTTTACGAAGCCGCGTATATCGATGGTATGCGCAATCGGTTACAAGAAATTTTTTATATCACGATTCCATCGATTAAAAAACAGATGATGTTTTCTGCCGTCATGAGTATTGTGGGAACATTCTCTGCAGGTGCGATTGGGGTTGCACTTTCTGGATCGAATCCAACACCACAAAATTCAGGACAAATGATTATTAACCATATTGAAGATTATGGTATTTTGCGTTCTGAAATGGGTGTAGCTGCCGCGCTTTCAGTGATTTTACTGCTCATTATTTTGGCGTTCAGTAAATTCTTCCAGCGCATTCTTAAAGAAGATGAATAAGGAGGAACGTAGATGATTGGTGTCAATTTTAATCCAACAAATTATCATAAATCACAATTAAAACTCTATGCTGTTCTCTTTCCTTTTGCTATCTTTATGGCGCTTCCTATCGTCTATATTTTTTCCACTGCCTTTAAACCCATCGATGAACTATTCGCCTTCCCACCACGCTTTTTTGTTATTCAACCCACCATTAATAACTTCAGGGATCTCTTTGTGTTTATCGGATTTGGTCTTCCGGTTTTAAAGTTTATCATCAATAGCCTTGTTGTGACCTTCTTTGTTGTGTTTACCAGTGTGCTCTTTAGTTCAATGGCAGGATATATTTTATCCAAGAAGAATTTCAGAGGAAAGAAGTTCATTTTTGAAGTGAATAAGTTAGCGCTTATGTTTGTCCCGATTGCGGTAACCATTCCACGCTTCTTGGTGATCACACGGATTGGAATTGTGGATACAATGGCAGCTCACGTTTTGCCAATGATCGCGATTCCTGTAGGACTATTTTTGGTCAAACAATTTATCGATCAAATTCCTAATGAACTCATTGAAGCTGCTAAAGTGGATGGAGCAGGTGATTTTTATATCTATCTTAAAATCATTGTTCCTTTAACCATGCCAGCGCTTGCTACTGTCGCGATTTTGAGTTTCCAAGCGACATGGAACAATACGGAAACATCCACGTTATTTGTCAGTGATGAGCTCAAACAGACATTCGCATTTTATATGGCAACCTTAACCAACGTATCCAATAGTGTAGCTGCCGCAGGTATTGGGGCTGCAGCAACCTTAATCATGTTTTTGCCTAACCTGATCATCTTTATTATCATGCAGAGTCGAGTGATGAGTACCATGACTCACTCTGGCATTAAGTAAGAGGTGTAAGATGACGATACTCAAACGGTTAACCCTCATCTTCATCATCGCATCGTGTTTTGCTTTTTCATTACCAAGCCGTGCAGAAACGAGTATTTCGAATATTCCTTATAGCACCTGGACCATTGGATTTGATGGTGGTTATGTACGAACAGCAAATGCCTATGAAGGGACATTCGTGTTAAATCGAGGTTTTTTATCTGCGAAAGACTTATTTATTCAAGGAGATACCGTCTATATTGCAGACACGGGTAACTCAAGGATTTACATGTATGATATGGAGACGACCACAGATAGTGAGATTACCCATGAACTCATCAAAGAACCTACAGGCATTTTTGTGACTGAAGAAGGTCATATCTATGTGGCGGATGCGAATACAGATATGATTTTGGTCTTTGACGAAAACCATCAATTGATTCATCAATTTGGTCGACCCACTGAACCCTTATTTGGCGAACAATCCATCTATGAACCAAGAAAAGTCGTCGTCGATCCAAGGGGAAACATCTATGTCGTCAGTGATGGTGGAGTCAATGGAATAACTCAACTTGATGCAGATGGTCGCTTTTTAGGATTTTTTGGTATTAATCGTGTTTTCATTACCTTAGAGCTGTTATTTCAACGTGCTTTAATGAGTGATGAACAAAAAGAAATGTTTGCCCCACTTACACCAAGAGCCACCACAAACATCGCGATTGATCCACAAGGTTTAATTTACACCGTCATAAAAAACGAATATACAACACCCTTAAAAAAATTAAATATTGAAGGTAACAACATTTTGGGAGGAACCACGATTCCTGATCCAAATTATGAAGATATCACGGTTGATGCATATGGCAATATCTATACGGTGAGTCAAGCCTTTGATACACGAGGTATTATCGGTGTTCATGATAGTTTTGGAAATTTGATCTTTAAATTTGGAACTCAACAGCCCAACAGTCTTAGACTCGGTGAATTTGCCGGACCAACGGGGATTGCTGTGGATAAATATGGGGATATTTGGGTTTTGGATGGTCTTGGGAATAACGTACAAGTCTTTTCAAAAACCGAATTTGCGACTTCAGTATTGACGGGTATCGAATTATATCGTATCGGTAAATACGAAGAAAGTGCCGTTTATTTTCAAGAAATTATTCGTCAAAACAGTTTGTTTGCTCTTGCCCATTCCAGATTAGGAAAATACTACGAGCGGAATGAAGATTTTGAGAATGCACTTCAAAGCTATCGGATCGCGAATAACAAAGAAGGGTATTCTGTCGCTTATTGGGAAGTTAGAGATGCTTGGATTAATCAAAATATAGTTTGGATGCTCTTCACGATCGGTGGATTGGTCGTTTTTTGGAATGTATTTAAGCGGACACCCGCATTTGATACGTATCAAAAACAACAGTTAATCATCAAAGACAAGGTGAATGCATATCCCTTAACCCAAGAGATTCGACTGATGCTTCATATGCTTAGACATCCCATAGATGCGATTTATGACATCAAGTTTAAACAAAAGATTCGTATGCGCACTGCAGCATCCATGTATGTGATCTTTGTTCTGATCAATATACTTAGTGATTACTATGTGAAAGGGTATCTCTTTAGAAATAATATCGATGATATGGTATTTTTCTATGAAGTTCTTAAATGGTCCGTTCCTTTATTGCTCTTTGGATTAGGAAATTATCTTGTGAGCACACTCCAAAATGGTGAAGCGTTCTATAGAGATATTTTTATAGGATCTATTGTCGCACTATTACCTATCTTTTTGTTCAAAATTCCATTAGACTTCATCAGTAACTTTCTCACCTACAATGAAGCATTTCTTTATGATTTTGGTTATTTTATAATGTTGGGTTGGTCGGTCATTATGGTTTTGATTATGATCAAAGAAATCAACAATTTTAAATATGGTGAGCTCGTCGTCAATTTGCTATTAACCATCTTTATCATGATCATTATGATTGTTTTATATCTTATTATCAGTATTCTATCCTCACAACTCTTTGACTTCTTTATCAATCTCTTCCAGGAGGTGTTTTCGAGATGAAAAAACTCATACTTTTCGTTTTATTCACCAGTCTTCTTTTCATATCATTCTCGATGCAAGCTCAAGATGAAGATGATTATGATTTCTTGGATACAGGCATTACAACGCTTCTTGAATCCAATCTTTTCACCAGAGACGAAGATTATACCATTTATACCCAACCTGCCATGGTGATGACCAATTTTGTACTCATCATGGAAAATGAGAACTATCAGGTTTATCTGAATCCAGATGGTCTAGCTTTAAGAGTCGTCGATGTATCCACAGGTTTTATTTGGGCTAGTGATATCAATGACCTCGATGCCTATCCACTCACAGGTGGATGGTTGCGTCGGATTCGTTCCGCAATTACCATCGATTTTTTAAATGAAAGTAATATCGCTATTACCTCATCGATATTGCAGCGAAGAGCAAGCGAAAATGCAATGACATCTTACCAGGTTAATGGCTTAGTAACAAGATTCTTTGTTGACTTTCATATCGAACAGATTTCAATGGAATACACGGTTGAACTTTTAGATGATGCCATCATTATCCAAGTCGATCGCGATTCGATTGAAGAATATGGAGCATCGCGTTTGACATCGATTACCCTTTATGAGTTTTTTGGTAGTGTTCATAGTGATGATGTTCCCGGTTACTTTTTCATCCCTTCAGGTAACGGAGCCCTGATTCGTTTTACCGCTACATCCACGATCAATAGTGTGTATCGTGCCCGCTTTTATTCACAAGATAAATATCGCAGTATCATTGATGGTGAATCCAATTTAAATTATCCCGTTTATGGTAGTGTGCATGGTGTAGATCAAAACGCACTGTTTTCTCATATCATAGAAGGAGCAGAGTTTGCAGAATATATATATAAACCCCCGACATATCAAACAGAATTTCACAGTCAAAATGCCATCTTTTTAATGAGAGAAAATCATGTTCAACCGATTTCTGGTGGCGAAACACTCACCGTATATGAAGCTGAAATCAAAGATTATAATCCAACGATTCAACATACATTCATCGAAGGACCTAACGCAAACTATATTGGATTTGCTAAAACCCTTAAGCGTTCAATGATAGAGTCAGGTATGCTTCAAAAATCGTTTGCACCTGATGAGGTATCCATGCATATGGATGTATTCATGAAAGATTATGAACAAGGCTTAATCTTTAAAAATCCTTATGTGATGACCTCAGTTACAGATTTGCTTTCGATTCATCATGACTTAGCTGAAGAAGGCATTTCCTCCATTCAATATACATTAAGAGGGTATAATCGAGGCGGCTATTCCGATCGGAGTATGGATAATCTCAAATTTGATCGCAGTCTTGGAGACATGGACAATCTTGATGATCTCGATATCGAATTTTATTATGACCCCACAGTGCAATACAGCTATCAAAGTTTACCACCCAAAGACACCCTTCAAATGGTGAATAAGAATTACTATGTATCATCTGTCAATCGTGGAGACTATTATCGTTTCATGATGGATATTGGGGCTATTTTTAATATCTATGACACCGCGTATGCTACCCTAACAAAACATGGGGGTATCGCGATCGATGGATTATCAAACGAACTTAATTCGAATGAATCATTCTCCAGAACAGACGTAAAAAATTACTATGAAGAATTATTTAGTGATCGTGTGAGTATGTACCGTCCTGCATATTTTAATATCGGACATACTTCACAATACTACATGAGTTCTCTTTATCACAACCGTTCAAGATTTTTCACAGATAGTGTTCCCTTTGAACAAATCCTTTTGTCGGGTTATCTTCCCGTTTACTCGCAATTTTTGAACTTTACATCCAACATCAATGTCGATTTACTCAAGACGATTGAGTTTGGTATCTTACCATCCTTCTTGATCACTGCCCAACCTTCCTATCTATTAAGTGATACGATGAGTAGTGATTTTTATGCAACGTATTATGACAATCTAAGAGTATATATTCTTCGTGCATATCGTGAATCCTATGATGCTTTAAACTTAGTCATCGGACATGAAATCATCGATAGAGAAGTTCTCTCAACAGGTGTGGTACGTGTCGATTATGACAACGGATATTCTATTTATGTCAACTATACACAAGACATCTTTACATCAGGTAGTATAACGATCGAGCCTTTTGATTATCTAGTAAGTGAGGTGATCGTATGAAGAAGTGGAAGATCACCTATAAACAGCGAGAAGCTTTATTAGGATATTTGTTTATTGGTCTATGGATTATTGGATTTGGTGTTTTTGCCTTATACCCTATAATCTACTCATTCTTTTTGAGTCTTAACCATGTCACCATACCCACAACTGGAATCAATCTTGAGTTTATCGGATTCGAAAATTACAGACACGCTTTTGCTATCGATCGCATCATGGTTTTAGAACTCGGGAATTTTGTGCAAGATTCCATCTTGATGATGGTCATTATCAATGTTTTCGCGATGATTTTCGCGATGATATTGAACATGAATATTAAATTTAAGGGTTTCTTTAGAACCATTTTCTTCCTTCCTGTGGTCATCGTGTCAGGTCCTGTGATGCAAGAATTACTGAACAATGAAGCCATCATTTTACCCGGTATTACCAATTATCAAGTCATTCAAATCTTCACTGCTATTTTTGGACAAGGTTTTGGTGAGTTAATTGTCGATGTCTTTAGTAATTTAATCTACATGTTTTGGTTTTCCGGTGTCCAAATTATTGTCTATTTAGTCATGTTACAAAAAATGAACAAGGAAGTTTATGAAGCATCTGAAATCGATGGTGCAAGTCCTTGGGAACAATTTTGGAAAGTGACATTACCCTTTTTGAAGCCCATTATTTTAATCAACATGATTTACACACTGGTCATGCTTGCTGGATTTTCGAACAATCCTATCATTATTCTGATCAAAGACTATATGTTTAGAACCGGTGAAGTGGGTAATGGTTTTGGTTTCAGTGCAGCACTTGTATGGATCTATTTCGTTGCGATTGCACTGATCGTGATCATCCTATTTGCCTTATTTTCAGCTAGAGGTAAGCTTCATTTTGTGCGAAATAGTGATCACTATGTCTTCGACATGCTTCGCTATAAAGAAAAACCATCACTGTTTGCTAAATATCCCAAAGTCATGCATTATCGCAGAAAACTAATCGGAAGAAAAGGCACGGATGGCTGGATCTTTAAAGCGTTCACGTATGTGCTCATTGCATCGGTTGGTTTTACTTTCCTCTATCCCTTTATCTTCTTATCATTAAAGAGTCTACAATCACCATTTGACTTAATCGATAGTAGTGTCGGACTCATTCCAACAACACTCTATCTAGATAACTATGTCAAAGCGTTTGCTACATTAGGATTTTTTAACTCACTTCAGGAAAGTGTAACAATTTCATTTTTACCAGCACTTGCTCAAGTCGTAAGCACAGCATTGATTGGGTATGGCCTAGCAAGATTTGAATTCCCTCTGAAGAAGACCATTATCGTCCTCATTTTGATTACATTCATCATCCCTGCCCCTGTATTGATGATTCCCACCTATCTTATGTATCGAGATTTAGGTATTTTAGGTAATCTGGGCTCATTTGTTTATCCTGCACTCTTTGGACAAGGAATAAAGAGTACGATCTTTATCATGATTTTCTATCAATTCTTTAATACCATCCCTAAAGTGCTTGATGAAGCAGCAAGAGTGGATGGTGCAGGTCCCATTCGTGTCTTTCTAAAGGTTAGCCTACCCTTAGCAATTCCAGCCGTGGTTGTTGTTTTCCTGTTCAGCTTCGTTTGGTATTGGAATGAAACCTATCTGACAGGTCTTTATATGCCTGAGGCACGCACACTGCCATTGCAACTTTCACGATTTGCCGACTCATTTAGACAACGTTTTGGCAACCCCGATCCCAACTCCGATGGATTTGTGGATCGTCTAAATGAAGCGATTTATATGGCTGGGACACTGATAAGTATTGTCCCCTTGTTACTACTATATTTTGGTTTACAAAAATGGTTCGTCGAAAGCGTCGATCGATCCGGAATCACAGGAGAATAGTCTATGAAGAAATTAATCATTATCTTATTAACCTTGTGGGTACTCTTTGGTTGCACTGAAGTAGAAGAACCTACACCAACACCACCCAGAGAATATGATGCAGCTGAATTATTGATGCTTGAAGAAATGGAAAATAGTTTCAACTTCTTTTGGGAACAAGCGAACACGGATGAAGAAAGTGGTGGTTATGGGTTGATCAATGACCGGTATCCATCCAATGTGTCATTGTCCTCAATCGCATCCGTTGGCTTTGGTTTAGCAGGTATTCCCATCGGCATCGAATATGAATGGATTACGTATGATGCAGGCTTTGAACGCGCTGAAAAAACATTAGATACATTTTTAGCGATGGATCATTATCAAGGTTTCTTCTATCATTTTTTGAATAAACAAACCGGAGAGCGTGCTGGCACGAGCGAAGTGTCAATTATTGATACCGCATTATTTATTGCGGGTGCCTTGACAGCAGGGGAATACTTTGGTGGGGATGTCAAAGAAAAAGCAGAAGATCTTTACGAACGAATTGACTGGACATGGTATTTAGATCCCTCACGCAATATGTTTTACATGGGTTACCAACCCGGAGGTGGATTTGCTGGCCATTGGGATTTTTATGGTGAACAACTCATTTTATATGTTCTTGGTGCAGGTGCACCAAATGAAGCCTATCGCACAGATCAGAGCGTGTATAACACGTTTATTCGCAGACAAGCAAGCTATGGTGGTGGGGAAACATTTATTTCCAGTTGGTTTGGTAGTCTTTTCACCTATCAATATTCTCATGCGTTTATCGACTTTAGAAATCGTGAAGATGCACAAGGCGTCAATTGGTTTGAAAATAGCATCAATGCAACGATTGCAAACCGAAAATACGCCATCGATAGCCATGACACCTTCCAAACATTTACCGCCAATTCTTGGGGAATGACAGCATCTGATGGTCCACGCGGATATAATGGGTATTACGGATCTAAACCATCAGGGTACACCGATGATGCGCATCGCAATGATGGAACCATCGCTCCAGCTGGTGCACTTGGTAGTGTTGTTTTTACCCCAGATCTTGTCAAAGGTGCCATCCAGTATTTTGAAACTATTGGTGGACTGAAAGGTGAATATGGGTATAAAGATGCCTACAATTTTGATCAAACGACACCATGGATTGCAGGGGATATCATCGGCATCGATAAAGGGATTACCCTGCTCATGATTGGCAATTATTTTGATGACATCATCTGGGAACAATTCATGAAAAATGAATATGTCAATTTAGGACTTGAAAGAATTGGGATTCTCCCGGTTGAATCAAGTGAAACAAACTAAAAAATTTTTTAATTATGTTCATTTCACTGAAACATCTTGAAACATGAAGAAAACTATGCGATGATGAACATAGTTATAAGGAGTGTGTTGGTATGGTTACCATTAAAGACGTAGCAAAAGCATCAGGATATTCGATTTCTACCGTATCTTATGCATTAAATGACACAGGAAACATTCCTCAAAAGACCAAAGATAAAATATGGAATATCGCAAATAAACTTAAATACTATCCCAATGCGGCTGCTAGAAATTTAAAAAACCGGAAAACGATGAACATTGGCTTTTTCGTCTCGGGTTTCAGTGGACCTGTCTATCATAAAATATATGATGGTATTGCTCAAGGACTTGAGGGAAGTGATTATAATTTAATTGTTTCGTTTTCTAAGAATGCGAAAAAAATGATCACGGAACGTCAGATTGATGCAGCCATCATTTTATGTCCTGCTGTTGAAGATAAAGTGATTAAAATCGCACAAAATCTTGGGATGCCAACCATATTGCTTGATCGCGATCATCCAGGCGGGAATCATGTATACACCAATGTCCTCAACTCCTATGAAGGAGCGAAGATTGCAACTCAGCATCTGATTAACCATGGAAGGAAAAAGATCGCGTATCTATCGGGTATTTTAGGTAGTCATGAAGATATGCAACGGTTTCAGGGCTATATCGAAGTGATCGAAGCCTATGGTATGAATCAAATGGTATTTTTCGGTGATTTTACCGAAAAAAGTGGTCTTGAGATCATTCAAAAATTAGATGGAAATATTCCTTTTGATGGTATATTTTGCGCAAATGATGAAATGGCGATTGGACTTATTAAAGGACTTCAAGCGATAGGAAAAAAAATACCAGAAGACATCAGTGTGATCGGTTTTGATGATGTTGACGTCTCTCAATATATCTGTGGTGGATTATCCACCATCAGTATTAATTATGAGTCTTGGGGAATCTCGGTCGCAAAAGACATGGTGTCCATCCTGTCGGGAAAAGAAGTTGAAAAAGAACAAATTGTTCCTGTACGACTCGTTCCAAGAAATACATAGAGGTTATCATAACCTCTTTTTTTTATAAAAAAAGTGCCTTTCGGCACTATTGGAAATAGATAGTCATTCGCTCTTGAATCTTGGCACTGATCGTAGACTTTATCACAATCATTTCTTTCGAATCATGAATGGTGTAAAGAGGAGAAGGTGCGATAATTCTTTGTGAGGTTATACGTATCTCATCTTCTATTTGTGTCAAGCGGAATACCAGTGAATCATCATTGATTTCAAGAAGTTCTGCTGTGGACTCAATGATTTTACCTTGAGGAATGCTAAAATCTATAGGCAACATCAAGGCATCTTGAGCAAAAACATGAAGTGATTTACCATGAAATAATGGTTTTCCAAGATAGGAAAGATGGACTTCTTGATCAAAATGATCTAGATTGAAAAGATGAAGTAAATGAGGATGATCATCACCTTGCATGAACGCTAAAAGATGTCCTTTATGACCTTTTAGAATAAGGTTTTTTGGCATATGTAGATGATCCATCATATCTTGAGTGATGTCTAAATGACCAGGATAGGATGAGGTGATCAACACAAAATTTTGACCAAGAATACCGACACTTTCTTGGGTATCCAAGCGTTGAAACAACGGTTCATCTTTTGAAGTGGTTACTTGAGCAAAATAGGATCGAAAGGACTGAGCTTCACGGATTGGTTTGTTACGCTTAAGAGTCATAAAGGGTGTTTCCCAATCCACCATGACCGGTTTGGAGGATATCCCTAAGTAGTCGAGTAAAGATGTGTCATCTTCACCGAGTAGGTTTTTCGTTGGACATTCACCTGCTAGGATAAGTTTACCGCCTTGCTTGTGATAGTCGATTAATTTTAGTTGCATGTCTTTTGCCATATAACGCATCATGGGGACGATGAGAAGCTTTGTTTTATTAGGATCGATAGAGACTCTTTCGAAATCGATTGCACCTATCTGATAATTCAGCAAGATTAAATGTTTGACTAACGTATCCCATACCACACCATTTCTTTGAAATTCATGTGCAGCCTGAATTTCCTTAACGATTGGATTTTTTTCATCAGCAATCGTTGTCATATAACTATCACTTATAAAAGCAATAGCGATCTCATCTCTCAAAGGATGATATTTTCCGATCGATTGACTCAAGGATGTCATCATGTTTGTCGTTCTTGCTAAACGGTGGTATGTGTAATTTAAGCTACCATCAGGTTGGATTGGAGCCGCATAACCATGGCGTTCACCTGTAATCGCAATGAAAGGATTTCCTCTCAAAGGACCATGTTTGAACTTGGGATTAAATCCTCCCGTGAGCAGATAGTAGTTGATCATCTTATACCCTTGAGCGATGTTCATCCTAAGTTTAAAGTCAGCAGCAGAAGGTAAAGTTCTTGAAGCGAGATTGTCTCCAAAATTGCCATCTCCACAATTAAATTCCAAAGAAGTTAAGGGTTGATCACCTTCAAGTGTAGCTTCTAGAAACTCATGAATGATGTAATAATCATGCATATCTTCGACTGATAGATTACCAAAATAGACATCCGTTCCAGGTATCATACCAGTTTTTTGCCAGGTGAGCATTAATTGACTGATCCCTAAGGGGAAGGTCTTTCCTCGACCATGGGATGTTCCATGGATGTTAATAAAATAATTCATGTCTTTAACCCCAAGGTTCACAAACATGGATTCAAGCGCTTTGGCATAGGCGAGATAATACTCTCTTTCATAGGATCCAGCAGCCAATCTTTTTTGATAAGGATTTGTTACATGAAGTTTTTGCGGCATAAAATAAGGGGAAGCGATAGACTGCTTTGAAACCCAAGGCAACATACCAATCTCATTATCGAGTTGAATACCAATAATGGGACCCCCATTTTGTTGTAAGTGGTGTCTGATTACGTGAAGCAGCTGTGCATACCATTGATGAACTTCATGAAGAAAACCAGGATGCAAATAATCGACAATAGGGCCTTGGATAGGTTTACCATCGATGGTTTTAGGTTTAATATCGGGATATTTCTCAAAGATCCATTCGGGAATACCTTCATTCATGAGTTCAGCCATGACGTAAGGTCCAGGTCTTAAAAATACATAGAGTCCTTTTTCTTTGGCCAGTTGGAAGAAAGCATCAATATCATAAATATCGGTTTTTCCGAAATCAAGTTCACCCTCTTTTTCAACATGTCCAATCCACGGCACATAAGTTGCAATCGTGTTTAGCCCCATGGATTTCGCTAGATCAAGATGCATCGACCAACGTGATTTGGGTAGTCTGAAATAATGAACTTCTCCAGCCATCAGCAGGATGGGTTTGTCGTCATCGTAGAAGTTATGATTACGATAATAAATCATCGATTAAATCCTCCATTTTTTACCTTTTCTAATCATTCGGGTTGTCTTTTTATATTTTATCATATAAAATAAAAATAGGTATCGAAACGTTTCAATGAGGTTGAAAATGGACAAAAAACACGTAGAGCAACATCAAAAACTTGGATTTGAATATTTTATGGCATACACTAACCTCGAGTTATCATCTAGTGGATTTGGACTAGTGGTTGACCATTCTTTAAGACCCGGGGTCGCCAGCATCGCAGCGACTGGATTTATGCTTTCTTCACTTGTCATTGGTGTAAAAAATGACTACATAGAACATAATCAAGCAAAAGACATCGCGAAGAAAACATTACAAACCATGATAAACTTACCCAATGTTCATGGTTGGATTGCTCATTTTCTTGATCTATCCTCAGGAACTCGCCTGGGAAAAACTGAATATTCCACCATCGATACAGCATTGGCGTATTGTGGAATTCTTTCGGTAGACAGTTTCTTTGATGATGAAGAAATCCATCAATTATCAAAGATTTTACTCGATCGACTCGATTGGTCATGGCTTATTCATGAAAAAGATGGAATAAAACGATTTTTTATGGCCTATAATCCAGACAAAGAAGGCGATTATGTCAGTGGGAAACCCGGTTTTATCCATCATTGGGGTATGTTTGCTGAGCAACTTATGATGTATGTAATCATGGCTGGTAGTTATGACAAAGACTTAGCTTATGAACTCTACCAAGGATTTGCTCGTGAAAGAGGAACTTATCAAGATATTTCTTACATTTACAGCCCTGGCAATTCACTTTTTGTTTATCAGTTTCCCCTTGCCTGGCTTAATTTAAAGGGTATCCATGATCAAGATGGTATCTGTTGGTATGAAAATGCTCAAAAAGCCACACTAGCACATGCTTTGTTATCACAAAACATCAAAGATGAATTTCCAACTTTTGCCCATGATTTTTTTGGATTTTCCGCATCGGATTCCCCAAAAGGATATCGCGTATTTGGTGGGTTACCCAATCATGAAAATAAGGTCAAAACCGATGGAACCGCATCGACATTCGCGATGATTGGTTCATTACCTCTTACGCCTGATTTATCTTATAAAGCGATATGTGCGATGGAAAAATTACCTGATTTATGGGGTCCTTATGGATTTTATGATGCATTCAATCTTGCCAAAGAACCATGGTATAGTAAGCGATATATTTCGATCAACAAGGGTTTAGAGCTACTCATGATCAATGCGTATTTATCTCAAGATGTCTATCAAGCCTTTATGTCACATCCAATTATCAAGAAGGGAATGGAGGGTCTCAAATGGGTCAAGCACCATGGTGGAAACGCGCCATCGTCTATCAAATCTATCCTTTAAGTTTTAAAGATTCGAATCAAGATGGTCTCGGTGATATTCCTGGAATTATCAGTAGACTTGATTATCTCAAACGATTAGGAGTCGATGTTATTTGGCTTTCTCCTGTTTACCGTTCACCTATGGATGATAATGGGTATGATATCGCTGATTATTATTCTATCGATCCCATTTTTGGTACGCTTGATGATATGAAACGATTGCTGAATGAAGTTCATGATCGCGGGATGAAATTGATTATGGATTTGGTGGTCAACCATACCTCCGATGAACATATCTGGTTTAAAGAATCTAAAAAAGATGTTCATTCTCCATACCGTGACTATTATTTGTGGCGTCAAGAACCCACTCAGGTGGATTCGATTTTTGGTGGGTCTGCTTGGACATTAGACCCAACTACGAATATGTACTATTTCCATTTATTTTCAAAGCGACAACCCGACCTCAATTGGCATCACAAACCCCTTCGTGAAGCGATATATACCATGGTGAATTGGTGGTTAGATCTCGGTATCGATGGATTTAGAATGGATGTTATTGACCTGATAGGTAAAAATATTGATCAGATGAAGTTTGCTGATGGTCCATACTTACATACATATCTAAAGGAATTGTACGAACGTTGTTTTGAGGGAAGAGATATCATGACGGTTGGTGAAATGCCAGGATTATCTATTGAACGTGCAAAAGAGATTACTCACGGGGAGCACCCACTTCTTGATATGGTCTTTCAATTTGCCCATGTAGGACTTGATGAAGTTCCTGGACAAGGTAAATGGGTGTTAAAAAAACTTGATCTTCTCGAATTTAAACATACATTTGAAACACTTCAAAAGATGATGCATGATGGAGGATGGAATTCACTATTTCTTTCTAATCATGATCAACCACGTGTAGTGAGTCGTTACGGAAGTGAACTTTACCGCAAAGCCTCTGCTAAAATGCTTGCAACCATCCTTTATGGCATGCAGGGAACACCTTATATATATCAAGGCGAAGAGATTGGCATGACAGGAATTCAGATGCCGATTAAAGACTATCGTGATTTAGAGACCAAACAAATCTATGACATTCTCAAACAAAAAGGATGGGATGAACGTGATATTATGCGTTCGATTTATGCCAAAAGTCGTGATAATTCACGAACTCCTTTTCAATGGAATCGTAAAGACTATGCAGGATTTTCAACGCATGAACCATGGTTATCTGTGAACCCCAATTATCTATCTCTAAATGCAGAAGATGATCAAAACGATCCAGAGGGAGTATTTCCCTATTACCAAAAACTGATTCAATTAAGAAAAACCCATCCCATTTTTGATGAAGGAGACTTTATGTTGATTTTCAAAGACCATCCTTTAGTGTTTGCCTATCAACGTAAATATCAAGAAAAAACAATCACGGTGATTGGATCATTTTCCGATCAACCCATCACCTTGGATTTATCTTCCTTAAATCTGAAACAAATCATACAAACGAATGATGAAACTGTGACATTAAGTCCGCTAATGACGCTTTCCCCTTATTACACGGCTATTTTTTCATAAAGGAGAATATCATGCCAACGATCAAAGATGTTGCTAAAAAGGCAGGAGTCTCAATTTCGACTGCATCGTATGCATTAAATGATCAGCCTAATGTCCATCCAGAGACTAAAGCTCGGATTTTAAGTGCAGCAAAAGAACTCAGTTATCATCCTCATGGGATTGCACGTAATTTGAAAAAGCGTCAAACCAAGAATGTAGGTGTATTTATCTATGCCTTTGGTGGACCCGTCTTCTCTGAAACGCTTGAAGGGATAAGACAAACGCTGCAAGAGCATGAGTTTAATATCATCGTGAGTTCAGGAACCGCATCCTTAAATTTACTCCTTGAACGCCAAGTGGATGGAGCCATCGTGTTTGACAATCATATTTCAGACGATGTCTTGAAACACTATGCAGCGCATGGAATGCCACTCATTGTTCTTGATCGCTTGATTCAAGAAGAGAATATTTTCACATCATTGATTGAAAATGAGCATTTGGTTATTCAATTGATCACAGACATGATTCATCGCGGATACAAGCGATTTGCCTATCTTGCAGGTCCTGAAACTGCTTTTAATAATCGCATGCGTTTTAAAGGTTTTGAAAAAGCTTTAAAGCAACATCATCTAAACCCTTATGACTATTATCAAGGTGACTTTACCATTCAGGGAGGATATCAAATCGGAAAGCAACTGCTTAAAAAAACAGAACGACCAGATTTTATATTTTGTGCCAATGATGAATCAGCCATCGGATTAATGCAAGCACTTAAGGAATCTGGCATTAAGATACCTCAAGATATCGCGATTGCTGGATTTGACCATATTCCTTTAGGGCAATTTATGACACCTAAATTAACAACGATTGGGATTGATCATCAAGCATGGGGACGCATGGTGGCTAAAGCCATGGTCGATGTTTTAAAAGGTGAATCAATCAAAGGCAACTTAAAGCCTATCGGAAAGATTTTGGTGAAGGAATCATGTTAGATCATGTATTACCTCTTGAAAAACCGCATGATTTTGACCTTTTTTGGCAACGAGCTAAACAAGAGATCAAACAAATCCCTTTTCATTATCAGATTGATGAACGTGTCATCATAGAATCTTTTGATGAGGTCAACTATTTTTCCTACCAAGGTGCTAAGCATGAAAAAATCTATGGTTTAGAACTTATTCATGACACAAAACCTAGACCCACGATAGTATTTTTCCATGGTTATGGATGGCACAAGGGTGAACCCAATGATTTTAAGGATTATTACAACATCGGTTACAATGTGATATCTTTTGATATCAGAGGTCAAAAAGGTCGTACCAAAGATCTTTATCCTTATGCAAGTGGTGATCATCGTTTGATGACAAAAGGAATCATGAATCCAGAAGAGTATTATTTAAAGCATGTGTATCAAGATAGTTTGCAACTGATAGGTCTACTTCGAACACTTCCCTTTGTAGATCGAAACCATATTCTCCTTCACGGTGGATCACAAGGAGGTGGGATTGTTGTTGCACTAGCAGCCCTTGAAACGGTTTCCTATGTATTTGCTGATGTTCCAAGTTACACCTATTTTTTGGGAAGACTCAAAGGAAAGCATGGCTCAGTCAAAGAAATCGCTGATTATATGACTGAACATCAACTTGATTCTTCAAAGGTTTTATCCAATCTTCAGTATTTTGATAACCTTCATTTTGCAAAGTCGATCAAAGCTCCCATCTTTGCATCTGTCGGTATGAAAGATGATATTTGTCCTGCAGAGTTTTTTGAGAAGGCTTTTAATCAAATCACAACCAATAAAGTCATGTATCGCTATCCTGAAGGCGGTCATGAGGGTGGTGGAGCAGTTCATTATCAAATCAAATTAAAACGAGCTAAGGAGTATTACGATGAATACGAAAGCACTACTTAAATCATTAACAAGAGAAGAAAAGATTGGCCAAATGCTGCAAATTGCACCCTTCTTTTTTGTGAAACATGCACATGTAGAAGTCGCTGGACACTTAAAAGCTTTGAATCTTACGAAAAAGCAGATTTTTGAAGCTGGATCTGTTCTTGGTATAGGTAATGGTCATGAAATGATCGAAGTTCAAGAAGCTTATCTCAAGGAAAGTCGCCATAAAATTCCTTTAATCTTTATGGCAGATATTATCCATGGGTATGAAACGATTTTTCCCGTTCCTTTAGGACTTGCTTCGTCATTTAATCCTCTTTTGGCAAGTAAAGTTGCACGTATCTCTGCTTTGGAGGCTGCAACATCCGGGATTCATGTAACATTTTCTCCGATGGCAGATTTATCGAGAGATCCGAGATGGGGACGCGTCGTTGAAAGTTTTGGAGAAGACCCCTATCTCAACGGCCAATTTTCACAAGCGATGGTCCTAGGTTATCAAGGTCAAAATATTAAAGATGAAAACTATCTTGCCTCATGCGTAAAGCACTATGCCGCATATGGAAAATCAGAAGCGGGTAGAGATTATAATACGGTTGATGTATCACGTCTATCTTTGCATTACGATCATATGGAAGGGTATCGAAAAGCCATAGAGGCTGGGGCTAAATTGATTATGACTTCATTTAATGTCCTCGATGGAATTCCAGCAACTGTCAATCGATATTTACTTAAAGACGTACTAAGAGATTTATGGAATTTTAAAGGAGTCACCATTACTGATTATGATTCCCTTCATCAAGTGATTGCTCACGGTGTAGCAGAAGATGACCGTGAAGCAGCACTAAGAGGTATTCACGCAGGACTTGATATCGAAATGGCATCGACCTGTTATGTAAACTATGTCTCTGAATTGATCGATCAAGGTCTCATTGATGAAATAGCGATCGATCAAGCTTGTTTACGCATCTTAGATCTCAAAGAAGAGTTAGGTCTTTTTGACAATCCCTTTAAACATGCACATCCAGAACGTGCTCTAGAGGTAGTTCGTTCGAAAGAACATTTGAGTGAATCAAGAAAAATCGCGACTGAGTCGATTGTTCTTTTAGAAAACAAGGGTGTTTTACCACTAAAAAAAGGTATGAAGATAGCTCTTGTAGGACCTTATGCAACCTCAAGAGAAACCAATGGACCTTGGAGCTGGCATGGCAATAATGCACTCAATTTAAATCTTTTCGAAGCACTAAAAGAAGAGATTGAAATCACTTATATGAATCCAAGTGAAGCGATTGAAGATTATCATCACGAGGATCTTCTAGCTATCCAACAAGCAGATCTACTTATTTTTGCGTGTGGTGAATCCATGCACGAATCAGGCGAAGCCCATAATCGTGCGAAGATTTCTTTGCCAAGACACCAAGAAAAGCTTTATCAATTATTCAAAGAGCATGCAAAAAAAATCGTCACCATTATTTTTGCAGGTCGTCCCTTGACGCTTGAACCCGTGATTTCAAGTGATGCACTCATGTATGCATGGTTTCCAGGAAGTGAAGGTGCAAGAGCCATCAGTGATCTTCTTTTAGGTCAAGTCAATCCATCTGGAAAACTTCCCATGAGTTTTCCAAGACACGAAGGTCAAATCCCACTGTATTATAATCATCTTAATACAGGACGACCTTATGATGAAACACGTAAAAATCCCTTTACGAGTTACTATTTGGATGTTCCCAATACGCCTTTATATCCCTTTGGGTACGGGTTATCTTATACCACATTTGAATTAGGAGAACCCATTTTATCTAAAGCGGAAATGACAGTCGATGAAAAAATTGAATTGAAGGTCAATTTGAAAAATTGTGGTCCTTTGCGTGGACAAGAAGTTGTTCAACTCTATATACGTGATCATGTGGCTTGGATTGCTCGTCCTATCAAAGAATTAAAAGCATTCCAAAAGGTCATGTTAGAACCCAATGAAGAAGTTACACTCACCTTTGTCATTCAAAAGGATATGCTGGGTTATTACAATCAAGAAGGAAAATTCATTATTGAACCAGGTCATTTTGATCTGATGATTGGTACTGATAGTACGCGTTTAATGAAGCGTAAAATAACGCTTAAAAAGGAGTGAACGATCATGATTTTAAACAATCAAATCAAGACACAATCGATTGAAGATCAGGGATTTCAGGTTAATTTTTTAGAATCGGGTGATATCTATGACATCACTTATCAAGACGCTCAAATCAATTTATTACATGGGAATCTTGTCGATGGAGGATATATCAATCTCTATCTTCGTATCCTCGATGAGGAAAATATCAAGTATACACCTCTTTTTGGAAGACATTCACCCTCAGTTTTTTCAATTCAGCAAAATAAAGCGATTTATCAAGGTGTTTTTGAAGGGATTCATTATCAAATCACTTGGACTCTTCGCGGACTAAGATTTGATCTTTCGATTCACTTATCAAGTGATACCAAACGAAAAATTGATGTGATGTTTGGTCTAGATTTAGCCATCACTTCAAAAGGAAGTGTATTGAATAGTGAACCTTACACGGTTCAATATATAGACTATAAAGTTTTTGAAGATCACTTAGGATACACTTTATGTGCGCGACAAAACCAAGGGAGAAGTCAATATTTTCAATTAGGATCATTCAATAAAACCATCGGTTACACAACGGATGGATTTCAGTTTTTTGGTCTTTCAGTCAAAGAGACTGGAATTCCTGAAGCGATGTTTCAACAACGATTAGTTTCAGAAATCTATCAATATGAGTTTGCGTATTTTGCACTCCAAACAGAGCGTTTTATCGTAGATTCATCACCCCTCGATGTATCGTTTTACGGCTTATATGAACCAGAAGATCACGACGTGATTATTCAACCTAAACCTATCGAATATGTCCCGATCGAAGAAGTGAAGAATTTTAATGTCCTTGCTGCCACGAAGTCAAACGGATTCATTAACCCCAAGAACCGAATCAATGGATTATCACTCAGTAACGATGCATGGGATAGACTGTATCCAGAAAAAGATCAAATTGAAAAAAATGATCAGGGTATATTATCATTTTTTACGCAGGATCACCATCATGTTGTTAGCAAAGAAAAAGAGTTATTGCTTGAAAGACAACATGGGAATTTGCTTATACATGGTGATTTAGAGCATGTCTCTGATCGCGTCATGGCAACAACCAACTGGATGTTTGGGGTATTTCATTCCCATGTGGTTGCTGGCAATAGTAGTTTTAACAAACTGCTTGGTGATTTAAGAAATCCACTGAATTTACAAACTATATCAGGATTAAGAATATACGTTAAAATCGCTGGAATCTATCATCTCTTAGGTATTCCTAGTGTCTATGACATGGGTGGAGCAACCTCCATGTGGATCTATCAACTCAAAGACCAAACCATCACGGTCAAAAGTTTTGTCGATACAGATCGTTTAGTCCAAGGATTAACACTGGATGTCACAGGTACTCCCATCGAAGATATCATCATCTTGCAACAAGTACTGATGAATGTCAATGAACATCTTTCTGATATCTTCTATGAAGTTAAAGATCACGATATCATCTTTTACCCACCTCAAGGGTCGATGATGGCCAATCGTTATCCTGAATTAAAGTATCGCTACCAATTGAATCAAGATTTTGACTTTATTTCAGAAAGCGATGCCTTTGGTACGCATTCTCATCAAGGATTGATGCTTATTCACATCAAACCTACACAATCTTTATCTTTGTGGATTGAAGCCACCTATGAGTCTACATTTGAACCAGTTCTCAATCTCACCTATGACCAAGCAAACCGTAAAGGAACCGATCGTATATTAGGTTTTGTCAACCATCTTCGATTGACACATCCTAAGTACCAAGATGAAATGAATCTTTTGATGCACACCATCTTTTGGTATACACACAATGCATTAATTCACTATGCATCACCTCACGGACTAGAACAGTACAATGGTGCTGCATGGGGCACGAGAGATGTTTGTCAAGGACCATTTGAGTTTTTTATGGCGAATCAGCACTATTCTATTGCTAGGGAAATACTACTTAAAATTTATGGAAGACAATTCATCGAGAATGGTGATTTTCCTCAATGGTTTATGTTTGATCGCTATTACCAAATTCAAGCTCATGAAGCCCATGGCGATATCATCCTCTGGCCACTTCGAGCTTTGGCATACTACATCAAGGGAACAGAAGATATAGATATCTTAGATGAGTCTGTGTCTTATATGTCTATTGAAAAGAATGACTATGTGGATAAAGATGTGATCTATCATCATGTTAAAAAACAAATACAGGCGATTCAAAATTCCTTTATTCCTGGAACCTATTTGCCATGTTATGGCGGGGGGGACTGGGATGATACACTCCAGCCAGCCAATCATGATTTGACAAAGAAAATGGTCTCTGGTTGGACAGTTGCTCTCCTCTATGACACACTCAAAACGTTTAGTGAAGAGATTGGTAAGTATGATAGTGAATACGCCAAAGAATTGACGGTATTAGTTCAAAAGATTAAAGCAGATTATCAAAAGCATATGGTCGTTGATGGAATTCCGGCAGGATTTGTTGTTTTTGATAAAGAAAAAACCTATTTACTTCATCCAAGAGATCAAAAAACAGGACTCAAGTATCGTCTATTACCCTTAACACGATCCATGATTGCTGAGTTTGTTCAGCCTAAAGATATTAAGCCATATTTGGATGTCATCACCAAATACTTAAAGCACCCTGATGGTGTACGCCTTATGGATACAACCGTTGAATACAAGGGTGGGATCAAGACGTATTTTACCCGAGCTGAAACAGCAGCTAACTTTGGAAGGGAAATCGGATTACAATATGTCCATGCTCACATCCGCTATATCGAAGCGCTCACCAAGATAGGCCATGCAGATGAAGCATATGAAGCTCTTTTAGTGATTAACCCTATCCTATTATCGGTTCGCGTTAAAAATGCTTACTACCGACAATCCAACATGTATTTTTCTAGTTCAGATGCTTGGTTTAAAGATCGCTATCAAGCAAGAAAAGAATTTGATCGTGTCAAAAGAGGAGATATACTTGTCAAGGGGGGATGGCGTTTATATTCAAGCGGACCTGGCATCTATTTAGCACAACTCATCTCAAATATTTTAGGGTTACAATCCTATCATGGTCATCTATTACTCGATCCTTCTCTCCCTAAGCATTTGGAAGGTTTGACCGTAACCTTTGAAAAAAACAAGAAGACCTATAAGATTTCTTATCAACAAGGCCGTGATCAAATCTTACTCAATGGCATAGAGGCTACGTACCAATCAAGATTTAACTTATACAAACAACCCTCTGTGCTTATCGATCAGCATGAACTTGAATCAAAGAATGAAATTAACCTGATCTTTATTCGACAATAAAGCGATGCCCATCGCTTTTTTGCTTTATCGAGTCATGGAAGGATATGATATAATATCATCGAGGTAAAACCATGAATAACTTATATTTAATGTTCTATGAACACCAAACAAGAAAACTTAATAAGGATATCGTAGGAGAGATTCGTTTAGATGAATATCCCTATGTGATATTTGATGATCCATTCTATGTTTTAAAACATGATATCTTGATTGGAAGAATTGACCACAAGAAAACTTTTGGTTTTTTACGCCAAGAATTAGGGGATATCTATCTGGAACAAAGAGATATGATGGATGCGATGCATGATGATATCGTTTTGGTTAAAGAAGGGGTTGAACCCCATGTGATTCTCATCGTCAAGCGTGCTTTAAGTGTCTTGGTTGCTACAGTTAAAAAAGGAAAAAGTGATCTTTTTTGTCAAGCGGATACATTTTTGGATCGTCGCTTAGAAGTTGATCTTGATCAAGAGTTGGTTCCAGGACATGTGGTGATGCTTGAAGTGGAAACGATTGAACGTTTTGTGATCTATGCGAAAGTTATGAAGATCATTGGTCACATCAATGATCCAGATATCAATACATTAAAAATCGTTGCCAGTTACGATTGGCCACAAACCTTTTCTCAACATGTGATGGATTCTATTCATCAAATTAAAATGGATATGGATCAAGAGCGAAAAGAACGCTTAGATTTATCCAACCAGCTCATCATTACGATTGATGGTAAAGATGCTAAAGATCTAGATGATGCGATCAGCATGACATTTGATGGTACTATGTATCATTTAGGCGTTCATATAGCAGATGTATCTCATTATGTTAAAGAAGATACCCCTTTAGATATAGAAGCACTAAAAAGATCGACATCATCCTATTTAGCCGATCGTGTGATACCGATGTTACCCCATAAGCTTTCAAATGATTGGTGTTCACTCAATCCCAATGAAGAAAAATTGACATTATCATGTCTGATGGATATTGACCTTGAGGGGAAAGTCGTTTCCTATGAAATCAAAAAATCCATCATCATCAGCAAGCGTAGAATGACCTATGATGAAGTCAATCAATTTCTCTTAGCGGGAAAGACGCTTCAAGATCCTCAGATTGAAAGCATGCTCATCAAAATGAATGAACTCTCACAAAAACTAAAAGTCATTCGTAAAAAACGGGGTGAGATTGAATTTGAATCCTCTGAGTTAGGGTTTATTGTCGATGATAAAGGACGGGTGCTTGATGTCTATGAAAGACATACGAGCGAAGGAGAAGAACTGATTGAATCTTTCATGTTAATCGCCAATGAAACCATGGCTTTCCACATGTTTCATGCGGGATTACCCTCCATATATCGAATCCATGAAGATCCTGATCATGTGAAATTAAAACTCGCTTTACAAACCGTGAGTAAACTTGGTATTCCAGTCAATTATAAACAACTAGGCAATCCAAAACCTCTGCAGATTATTACCGAACATACGAGAAATACCCATGTGGAGTATGTGGTTCTCATGATCTTACTTCGCGCGATGCAGAAGGCGAAATACTCTGAAATACTTGCTCCACATTATGGCTTAGGTGCGCGTTATTACACGCATTTTACATCACCGATACGCAGATATCCTGATCTGATATTACACCGTTTAATTCACACATTTGTTCTTGGTGAGTCATCTCAATATAAGAAGGATCTCTATCATTTTGAATCCATTATGGGAGATGTTGCCAAACATACTTCTGATCAAGAAAGAAAAGCTGTTCAGATGGAACGTGATGTTGCGAAATTAAAGAGTTGTGAATACATGGTAGATAAAGTTGGACATCATTTTAAAGCGACGATTACACAGATGATGCCTTCAGGAATGTTTGTCAAACTGATCACCGGCATTGAAGGATTTATTCCACTTCGTGTATTAGATGATTATTATATGTATGATGAAGCACTACTCACATTTATCGGTAATCGAGGAAAACGCTATCGTTTAGGTGACAATGTGAAAGTTGAACTCCTATCTGTCGATATTAACGATAAGAAGATGGATTTTGGTATTGTTGAGAAAAAGAAACCTAAAAAGGATTACACCCATGAAAATCGTTACACAAAACAAAAAGGCAAGGCATGATTACTTCATTGAAGATTCATATGAAGCAGGTATTCAACTCCTTGGCAGTGAAATTAAATCCATTCGTTTAGGAAAAGTGAGCATCAATGACGCATTCGTTACGATTAAATATGGACAAGCATATATTCATAATATGCATATTGCCATCTACGAATTTTCAAATCAGTTTAATCACGAAGAAACACGGACAAGAAAATTACTTCTTCATAAAAACGAGATTTTAAAACTGTTTGCGAAAACACGCGAACAGGGTTTTACATTAATCCCACTTAAAGTCTATTTAAAAGAGGGTCTTTGCAAAGTCGAGATTGCACTTGCAAAAGGTAAGAAGAATTACGATAAGCGTGATGACTTAAAAGAAAGAGATTCCAACGATCGTTTGAAAAAAATCATGCGAAGAAGGTGAACTCATGGTTCCTAAAATTGGTCTAGCTTTAGGCGGTGGCGGTTCGAGAGGTTCATACCAAATCGGTGTCCTTAGAGCTCTTGAAGAAGCAGGCATATTGAAAGAGATCGAACATGTCGCCGGAAGTTCCATCGGTGCGATCAATACGATGATGGTTATGGCGAAATTTTCGTTTGACCGCATGATTGAAACATGGGAAACTATCACTAATGAAGATGTCTATGGCCATCATTTCGATCATCTTCAATTTAGCAAAGTAGGGATTTTCAGTTTAAAAGAACTTTTCGATCGATTAACGAAGCAGATTTCCCTGAAAGAAATTCGTGATAGTAAAATCCAAGGGTATGTAACTGCGACTAAAATACGAAAAGGATCGATGATCGAGCAAGTGATGTTGCATCGAATGGAAAAGGAAGTTTTTCATTTGAACAACTTCAATCATCCCTATAAAGCCGTTTTAGCTTCAGCATCTATTCCTTTAATCTTTGGTTCAACAGAAATCGATGAATCCTTTTATGTGGATGGTGGGATCAAAGATAATTGTCCTGTCGATGTCTTAATTGAGCAAGGATGCAATATCATACTTGCGATTCCTATTGATGGAAGATTTCATCCAAAAATGTATGAAGACTCACCTATTTTACTGATTAACTTTGAAACCAAAAAACTCTTTTCCATCATCCTTCTGGATATTCTTGACTTTAAAAAAGAGGGTGTAAAAGATAATGCGGATTATGGATATCTAATAGGGAAACATATGATAGAAAAATTAAAGCATGAAGGGATTTTTGATGGACTTCATTGGCACATCGATGACAAATTTCAACATATCTTCATGACAAAAGATGAAGAGAAACATTTAGATAAAGGAGAAGACGTATGGAATTAGAGATCATATATCGATTGCAAGATCTAAGAAATGCCTTTCTTGATGGCACCTTTTATCTCATCACTCAATTAGGTGATCAAATTTTTTTCATTCTAGTGGCTGGCGTGCTTTATTGGACAGTCGATAAAAGACTTGCTCATAAATTTGTTTTCGCTTTCATGATGAGTGCAATTGCAAACACGGCACTTAAAAATGTGTTTAAGCGAACCCGTCCCTTTTATTATCCAGGTGTCGAATCAGAGCCTAGTTGGCGAACAACAGGTTACTCATTTCCTAGTGGGCATGCTCAAGCATCAGGTGTTTTAGGGTATACAGCGTATCATATTTCCAATCGTTATAAAAAACCGATCTATAAGTCCCTTGGACTCTTCATTATGATTATGGTCCCCTTATCCAGAATGTATTTGGGACAGCATTTCTTAACCGATGTGATTGCGGGATTATTCCTTGCTTTAGGGGTTACCTTCCTGTCATTTAAACTTGTAGAAAAAATGGGGGATGACGAACATATCTACACTCTCATGCTTACCCCATTTTTTATCGCTGCACTCCTGTTTTTCCCTAATCATGATTTAGCAGTAGGCGCAGGTGGTTTTGCTGGATTCGCGATAGGATATTATTTTGAAAAGAAGTACATTCAATATGTTGTAAGTGCGAAAATCTGGATTCAAGTTCTAAAAGTTCTCTTAGGTTTAGCTATTGCACTCGTGATAAAAGAGGGTTTAAAATTCATCTTTCCAGACCGTATTTTCTTTGATTTTCTACGCTATTTATTGATTGGAGGATGGGCTGCTTTAGGTGCACCCCTAACATTTAAATATGTCTTTAAACATCGTCAAGAAAACATTTAATCAACTCACCAATCAAGAACTTTACCAAATTCTCGATTTAAGAGGTAAAGTCTTTGTCATGGAACAACGTATCTTATATCTGGACACAGATTATAAAGATCAAAAATCGATCCATTATATGATTTTTGAGCAAGATAAACTGATCTCTTATTTGCGTCTTGTTGAACCGGGATATAAGTTTAAAGAGTATGCAATCTCTCGGGTATTAACAGACCCACTTTACCGAAAAAAGGGACTTGCTACAAAATTGATTCAAGAAGCGATGCAAGATATCAAAGGTTTACCCATTAGAATATCTGGTCAGGCTTACTTAAAGTCATATTATGAAGGATTAGGCTTCCATGTAGTCAAAGGTCCCTATGTTGAAGAAGATATTCTTCATTATGAAATGCTATCTTTAAATAACCAATAAGTTTGATGATCATTTTCAGATCTTCACTCCAATAAAGATAGCAACCTAATGGCTTTACAATACGTTTTCTTTATGCTAAAATAAATGTGCGATGAACAAAAGGAGTAACTATCATTCTTTTTCTTAGAGACTTCGTGGCTGGTGAAAACGAAGAAAAGTGGATAGTGAACGCTGTTTGGGAGCAAAAGGTAAGTCGGCCTTAACGACAGTCGAGGGCTAGGATTTTCCTAGAACTAAGGTGGTACCGCGTAATTACTTACGTCCTTAGAAATATCTAAGGGCGTTTTTCTTTGATAAGGAGGAAATATGATGAAAATGATGACAGCGGCAGAAATAAGACAAACCTGGTTAAACTTTTTTGAGTCAAAAAAACACAAAGTGGAAGCTTCTGCCTCACTTGTGCCGCAAAATGATCCTACATTATTATGGATCAATGCAGGTGTTGCCCCATTAAAAAAATACTTTGATGGTACAGAAAAACCTCAAAATCCACGGATCACGAATGTCCAAAAATGTATAAGAACCAATGATATTGATAATGTGGGTCGAACAGCACGTCATCATACCTTCTTTGAAATGCTCGGTAATTTCTCCATTGGCGACTATTTTAAGCATGAAGCGATTCTTTGGGGACTTGAAATACTTACAGATCCAAAGTGGTTTGGTTTCCCCATTGAAAAACTTTATATGACGTATTATCCAGATGACCTAGAAGCTAAAGATCGTTGGATTGAACTCGGTGTTGATCCCTCACACCTCATACCAAGAGCAGATAACTTTTGGGAAATAGGTGCGGGTCCATGTGGTCCTGATACAGAAATCTATTTTGATCGTGGTCCGTCTTATGATGTGCGCGGAAAAGAACTGATTGAAGACGATATTGAAAACGAACGCTATATTGAAATATGGAACATTGTATTCTCACAATTTAATTCTAAGCCTAACTTAACCAGAGAACAGTATCCGGAACTTCCCAATAAGAATATTGACACAGGTGCAGGTCTTGAACGATTTGCATGTGTCATTCAAGGAACAAAAACCAATTTTGAGACCGACCTATTTTTCCCTATCATCAAACACACAGAAGTCATCAGTGGGATACCCTAT
This sequence comes from Acholeplasma sp., assembly GCA_003605085.1. Lineage (GTDB taxonomy): Bacteria > Bacillota_I > Bacilli_A > Acholeplasmatales > Acholeplasmataceae > Peloplasma. The sequence goes on from QZKD01000031.1 coordinate 35,931, forward strand.
GATGGTCAAATGGCGTTTAAGGTCATCGCAGACCATATTAAAGCATTGACATTTGCGATTAGTGATGGTGCTATCTTATCGAATGAGGGACGTGGGTATGTCTTACGTCGTTTGCTTAGACGGGCTGTAAAATATGGCAGAACACTCCTTTTAACTGAACCTTTCTTATATAAGCTTGTCGATGATGTCGTTGATATTATGGGAACATTCTATACCAATTTATATGATACAAAAGATATTGTCAAAAAACTCATTTTAAAGGAAGAACAAAAGTTTCTTGAAACCATCAATGAAGGAGAGAAACATTTACTTGAAGCGATTGAAAAAGACGGGAAAAAAGTGTCAGGAGAAGTAGCATTTAAACTCTATGATACCTATGGTTTTCCAATCGAGCTCACGTTAGAATATGCCGAAGAACAAGGTGTTTTTGTCGACATAGACGCATTTAATCATGAGTTAACCAAGCAAAAACAGCGATCCAGACAAGCACGCAATGTGAGTGGATCCATGAAAGCTCAAGAAGAAGCATACTTGAATTTTAATACCCCTGCTAAGTTTATTGGATATGATGTCCTTCAAGCAGAAGCCAAAGTTATCAAAGTTTTTGATGAAGGCATCGTCTTAGATCAAACCCCATTTTATGCAACATCCGGTGGGCAGGTTGCCGATCAAGGATGGATTAATGGACTTCAAGTTACAGATGTCATGAAACTTCCTCATGGTCAATTTCTGCATAAGGTAGAAGGCGACTATAGTGAAGGAGATGAAGTGCTTGCAGTCGTTGATCCAAAGACGCGTTTGAAAACCATTCGTAACCACTCCGCAGCTCACTTATTCCATCAAGCGATTAAAGATATTTTTGGAAAGCATGCGAATCAACAAGGCTCTCAAGTATCGCCAAAGAGCTGGCGATTTGACTTTAACCATTTCGAAACAGAACAAGATGAACGCATTTTAGAAGTTGAGCGTTTAGTCAATCATTACATTAAAGAAACACCTCTTGATGTCATTATCCGACAACTTCCCATAGAAGAGGCTCGCAAACTAGGAGCAATGGCTCTATTTGGCGAAAAATATGGGGATATTGTTCGTGTTGTTGACATGGGTTGGAGTAAAGAATTCTGTGGCGGTACGCATGTCAAAAACACCAAAGAGATCATTCATTTCGCGATTGTTGCCTATGAATCTATCGGTTCAGGTACGTATCGTATGGAAGGTGTGACAGGACCTGATGTAATCGGTCAAATGACCTCATTTTTAGAACCACTCGATGCTGAAATTCATATGATATCAGAAAAGATTATCAGACTTTCCTCATCGCTTCACATACCTCAAGTACCTAAAATCATAGGTTCATATCAAGATGTGATTAACAGAAGACACTACATTGAAGAACTTAAAGAACTAGCAAAGCAGTATGAAAAAGAACTCAATCGTCAAAAGGAAATGGATGTTTTAAAACACCTTGATGATTTTATTACGGATTTGAGTAAAAAGAAACAAGTCATTTATACCGAAGGGCTTGAAGTGAAGGTACTCAAGCAACTTCTTGATGCACTTTATGATAAAATAAAAGCAGACCTTATCTTTTTAATCAATATATCCGAAGGTAAAGCATCTTTCCTCTGCAAGAGTGCAAACGATGATGCGAATCTGTGGATTAAGAAAGCCGCTGAACTCACCCATGGTTCTGGTGGAGGAAAAGGTATGTTTGCTCAGGGGGGAACCCAAGATGTTTCTTCCATTCAATCTTTGATTGATAAACTCAACTCGCTATTATGAACCGTTATTTAGGCCTCGATTTAGGAAGTAAAACAGTAGGCGTTGCGATCAGTGAATCAGGGATTATCGCGAGCACTTTGACCACCATTCGCTTTAAAGAAAATGATTATCAAGATGCTGGACTTCAAGTGATTTCACTCATTTTATCGCTGAAGATTGATACGGTTGTACTCGGATTACCCAAGCATATGAATAACGATCTTGGCATACGTGGTGAGATCAGTGTAAAGTTTAAAGAGATTCTTGAAAAAGAAAATCCAGTCAAAGTGATTTTATGGGATGAACGTCTTTCTACTGCTACAGCTAGAAAAGCGATGATTGAAGGATCCCAAAGACGCAATACGCAAAAACAAAAGAAAGACGAGCTCGCTGCCGTTGTTATCTTACAAAATTATCTCGATTATAAAGGAGCAAGACCATGATTAAAGACGATCAAATGATTATTACCAAAGACAATGGAGACGAAGAAATCGTTAATATTCTCTTTACCCACGAAGCCAACGGAAAGAACTATGTTGTCTTTGAATTTAGTGAATCTCATGAAATCAGTGCTGCTGTCTACGTCCCTGATCAAAACACGGATGAAGGCACCTTTGAAGACATTCAAACGGAAGCAGAATGGGATATGTTAGATCGCATTTTACAAGAATACTTCGACGATTTAGAAATCGATGAAGAACTTGATGATGAAGAGGTAGATGAAGAGGAAGACGAACTCGCATGAACCTAAGTTTTCTCAAAGCGTACGCTCTTGAGAAACGGATTCCCATCATCACGGATGAAGCGTTGGCATTGATCAAAGAGCAGATTATAAAACATCACGTTAAAGAGGTTCTCGAAATTGGTACCGCCATCGGCTATAGCGCACTTGCTATAGCCTCTTTTGGTTGTCATGTGGATACATTTGAGCGTGACGAGTTTATGATTGAGGAAGCGAATAAACATTTTGATCGCTATGATGAACATCATCAAATCACACTATTTCCTTTTGATGCACTCACGTATGTATTACCTTTGAAATCGTATGACCTGATTTTTATTGATGCAGCTAAATCACAATATCAAACTTTCTTTAAAAAATTCACACCCTATCTCAAAGTGGGAGGATTAGTGATTTGTGATAATCTTAATTTTCATCATCTTGATCCTGCTAAGGTGAATAGACATACACAAGCATTGTTAAGAAAACTCGAAGTATTTAAACGCTTTTTAGCTGACCAGCCAGATTTTCAAACTGATTTTTTTGATCTTGGTGATGGAACATCACTATCGGTAAGGATAAAATAATGAAGACACTCATCACATTATATCAATCTCAATCTATGGATGACTTAAGCCCTTATGTCGATGGGTTTATCATCGGTCATCAAGCCTTTGGTACAAGACTTACCCATAGTTTTTCAGCTGTTGAAATCAAAAATATGATCGATACTGCAAGAAAACTAAACAAAGAGATTTTCTTGATGGGAAATCAAATGATGACAGATGATCACCTTGATCATTTTGTCGCATGGTTAAGCGAATTTTCTATAGATTCTTTTCATGGGATCGTCTGTGCAGACCTTGGTGTCGTTAAAAAATTATCAGATTTAGGATGGGCTGATAAACTTATCTATAATCCTGAAACATTAATGACCAATTTTTATGATTTCAACTTTTTTAATCGTTTAAACATTCAAGGTGTTTATGTTGCCAAAGAAATCACACTCGAAGATATCAAAAAGATTGGACAAGAAAAAACTTTAAAACTCTTCATGGTTGGCCATGGTCATCTAAACATGTTTTATTCGAAACGCCAACTCATCAAAAATTATGCTGACTATATTGAGATTCCCGAAGAGTTTCATGAAAGCCAAAACTTGCGTCTTGTTGAAGAGACCAGAGCAGGTATAGAGTATCCGATTTTAGAAGATTACGCAGGAACCCATGTGTTTCGAGCCAATGTCTTTTCGGCTTTATACCATCTTGATGAACTAGAACCTTTGGTTGATTATTTTGTCATCGATACACTTTTCAAATCTGATGCTTATGGGAAAATAGTTGCACAAGGGTATCATGAAAAAAACAACCAGATAAAAGAGTATGTTGAACAAACATACCATGAGACATGGGATGAAGGATTTTTCTTTAAAAAGACGATCTACAAAGGAAAGACGAGTGAATCATGACTGAATTACTAGCTCCAGCTGGAGATTTAGAAAAACTGAAGATTGCGTTAATGTATGGAGCAGATGCTGTCTTTATTGGTGGACAGGATTTTTCTCTTCGAGCACGTGCATCCAATTTTACCATCGAGGATATTAAAGAAGCGACGAAGTTTGCGCATGAACGTCACAAAAAAGTGTATGTAACGACCAATATTATCCCTCATCATGAAGACATGCATGATTTATTAACGTATCTCAAAGCTCTTGAAGAAGCTAAGGTGGATGCGATTATTGCTGCATCACCCTATATCATCGAAACCGCACTCAAACATACACAACTAGAAGTACACCTTTCCACACAACAGAGTGCAACAAACAGTGAAGTGGTCAATTTCTGGCATGAACAAGGCATTAAACGTGTCGTTTTAGCAAGGGAACTTGATAAAACACAAATTCGTGCTCTCATACCAAAGACAAAGGCTGATATTGAAGTATTTATCCATGGTGGCATGTGCATGAGTTATTCAGGTCGATGCAGCTTATCCAATAATATGACTGATCGTGATGCGAATCGCGGAGGATGTGCGCATTCATGCCGTTGGAACTATGACTTAATCCGCGATGGAGAAAAAGTGTCTGATCAATCATTTTCCATGTCATCGAAAGACTTAGAGGCGCTTGAACAAATTCCTTATTTGATGGATAGCGGTGTTTCTTCTCTAAAAATCGAAGGACGAATGAAGAGTTTGCACTATATCGCAACCGTCGTTTCTACCTATCGAAGATTGATGGATGATTATCTTCTTTATGGTCAGATTGAAGATTTTTCTTTCTATGCTAAAGAATTAGAAAAGGCTGAAAATCGACTTGCATCCCATGGATATTTAGAAGGTATGCCAGGAGTTGAACAACAACTCTACAACATGCGAAGCGAACGTCCCACCCAACTTTTTATTGGTCTTGTACAAGACTATGACCCTGAAACGAGTATCGCAATCATCGAACAGCGAAATCACTTCACAGAAGGTGAATTCGTGGAAATTTTTCATCCTGATGGTCGTGTTGAATTCTGTGTCATTGAAAACATGACGGATATCGATAATGCGCCACTTGATGTCGCTAGACATCCCAAGCAACTGATTAAAATTAAAGTTCCTTTTCCCGTGGAACCTTATGCGATGTTGAGAAAACGATGAGATATTTTATTAAAGATGGCAAAAAGCTCGCCTATCAAGTCATTCGAAAAAGAAACAAGCACACCTATTTTCGTATCAAAGAAGGCATTCTTTACGTAACTGCTCATCCCCTTTCCACCTATCAAGCGATCGAAAGTTTTATCGATCAGAAATTTGATTTGTTCTACCAAAAATCAAACGAATCCTTGACAAAAGAGAATGATCAAGTGATTCAATTATGGGGAATAACGTATCCACTTATTCTAGAAAAGGGTCGTTTTAAAGTGGAAATCATCGATGATAAAGTCTGTGTTAAATCTTTGAGTGAAGATATTATACTCATTAAAAAAAGAATTTATCATCATGTCATGGAAAAAGCACTAGAGGAGACTCATTCAAGGATTATACCCATCATTAAAACCGTAGGTCTATCGCCTATACCCATCAAGATTAAATACCTAAAATCTAAATATGGTAGCTACCATAGAAAGCATCACGAAATCACGATGAATAGTTTTCTTGTCAGGCTCGATCCGATCTATTTGACCTATGTTCTCTTTCATGAATATGCGCACGCTAAGGTTTTTAATCACTCTAAAGCGTTTTACGAGGTTCTAGATCACTTGATGCCTGGACATAAGCAATATCAAAAAGACCTAAAAAAATGGACAATTACCGAATAAATGGTGTATAATGATAAAGAAATTTAAGGAGGACCATGATGGCCATTAAACAACAATTTCAACTCACCCAAGAAGGTGTAGATAATTTAAAACAAGAACTTACATATTTAAAAGATGTCAAGCGTGAAGAAAACAAAGAAGCATTAAAGGAAGCACGTGCACAAGGTGACCTTTCTGAAAATGCGGATTACGATGCAGCGAGAAATGAACAAGCGCGTATTGAAGCGAGAATTGCAGAAATCGAAAACATCTTAAAGAATGTTAAAATCATTAAAACAACGGCAGAAGATATCGTCAATATTGGAAAAAGTGTCATCGTTCGTTTCGTCCAAACGGGTGAAGAAAAAGAATTCACTTTGGTTGGTTCCATCGAAGCTGATCCTAGAGCCAAAAAGATTTCGATTGAATCTCCGATTGGGAAATCCATTTTAAACAAGGCTGAAGGCGATGTGGTTGAAGTGAAAACTGAAACCGGACGTCTCTATCAGCTTGAGATTGTGGAAATCAAATAATGGCGTTCTATCAAAAATGTATTCCACATCGTTATGATGTGTCCATTTTTGACATCGACTACAAAACCTTAAAAAAACAAGGAATCAAGGCCTTGTTTTTTGACTTAGATAATACGATTATTGGGTATGATCAAGTGACTTTAAATGAGCAGCATCACGCATTTTTAGCCTCACTTCAAAATGATTTTTATGTGGTTATCCTCTCAAACACAAGTTTTTCAAGAGTTTCTAAAGCGTTAGAAGGTTTTGATGTTCCCTTTATTTATCACGCGACAAAACCACTCAAACGAGGTTTTCAAAAAGCTCTTCATTTAGCAAGTGCGACCACCAAACAAGCAGTGATGATCGGTGATCAATTGATGACCGATATCTATGGAGCGAACCGCATGAATATGGTAACTATTTTGGTACGTTCCGTGAAACGAAAATCAGATCGATGGATGACAAAAATGAATCGCATATTTGAACGTCATGTCTTGAAAAGAATACAAAAAAAGTATCCAGAATTATACCTTGAAAGGTTAAAAGACTATGTCGACGACCATGCGGTGTAAAGGATGTGGAGCGATACTCCAAACTGAACAAAAAGATCATGTAGGGTATGTGATTAACTTGGATCAAGCGTATTGTCAATCATGTTTTCGCTTGATGCATTATGGGGATTCACCCACGCATTTTCATCCAGAAGATCTACCCTCTCTCCCCCAGGATTCCATCATTGTCATGGTTTCTTCAATCCTTCATTTAGATTTACTCTTTAGCTATCCAGTTTATCGATATCAACCGGATGCAAAATATATTTACTTGATCAATCAAATCGATTTACTGCCCAAACATACCAATTTAGATCATTTGCTAGATAATATCACCCAAAAAGCGAAGCGCATGGGAATTCCCTATGAAGATATCATCTTGATGTCTGCGAAAAACACTTTGGATATCGAGCATTTAAAAGCTTACTTAATCTCACTTCATGAGCCACATGTCTACTTTATTGGAGTTCAAAACAGTGGAAAAACAACGCTTTATAAAGCGATTACTGGCGATACCAATGCGCTTGCGATGAAGAAAGCTGGCTTGACTCAAGATGTTTTATCCAAGCGTTATAAAACGATGATGATTTATGATTTACCAGGACTTTATCAAGAGGGATACCTCCATCAATTTTATCCTTATAACGTGTATAAAAAATGGTTACCTGATGAAGAAATTTCTCCAAAAATCTATCAATTAAATGAAGGTCAATCCATCATTGTTGAAGATATATTGGGATTAAGTTTTAGTGGGAAAACCATTTATCCTGTTTTCTATCTTGGCAGTGAAGTTAAGCTTCATCGCACACAAGATCAAAAAGTAAAAGATTTACTCAAAAATAAAGAGACAGAAGCTTTTCATTTTGAAGAAAAAACATTTAAGATCCCTGATGGATTATATCAACTCACTTTCGCAGATATGGGATTTTTACATATCACAGGTCCTGGTCACGTGAAATTGTATTATCCTAAAGGGATGCATATTTCTCTTTCGGAGGCACTCTTTAATGATTGATGTCATCGAACAGTTTGTCATCCAAAAGTTAGGTGACCATCCCAAACGATTAAAACACGTCTTTGGCGTAAAAGATACAGCGGTCATACTCGCAAAAATTCATGGGATTGATCAAGAACAAGCAGCCATAGCTGCACTCTTCCATGATGTCACTAAATATGATTCAATTGAAGCACAAAAGCAACTTCTTGATGAAAATAGCATGATGAAGTATGCAGAATATCCCGTCATGTATCATGCGTTATCAGCAGCAAAGCTTTTAGAGACTGTCTTTGATATACACGATTTGCATGTCTTAAATGCGATTAAACATCATATCTGGGGTACTAAAGACATGACTACTTTAGAGAAAATCATCTTTATTGCCGATTCATGTGAACCCAATCGTGAGTTTGATGATGCACCCATAATTTTTGAACTTGCAAAAAAAGATTTAGATCATGCGACGATGATCGCAATGAAAGCATCTATAGATTATTTAGAAAAAAAGGGGTACACCCCTAGTCAAGAACAACTTGACGCATACCATTATTATCAGGAGGTTATTCGTGGAAAAATTAAATAAAATTATCGATACATTAGAAGATGTGAAAGTGAAAGATTTAGTGGTTTATGACTTTGAAAAAACATCTCCGTTTTATGATTACTTCATTATAGCAACCGTCAATGAACGTCAGGGGAATGCAGCCATCAATTACTTAAAAAAAGCACTACTTGCTGATGAAATCAAGCATGTTGAAGGTAAAGGCGGTACTTGGACGTTGATCGATTGCCATGATGTCATTGTTCATCTCTTTCGTGAGGAAGATCGTAAGTATTATGGTTTTGATCAACGTTTACTTGGCATAAAACGCATCAAATAATATGTTTGAACATCTCTATGACATCTTGATGAGTGATGTGGACTACGAAAAGATGTTTCTGCAAATTGCACCTCATTTAAAAAAGGATGATCAGATTTTGGATGCTGGATGTGGTTCGGGGTATTTCTTGATAGAACTCATCAAAGCTGGATATAATCCTATCGGTATCGATCTTTCTTCATCCATGTTATCCATCGCTTTAAATCATCTTCAAGAACAGGGTCTTTATGCCATGCTTTATGAGCATGATTTAAGAAAACCATTATCGATCCAAGTCGATGTCATCTGTGCTATGTTTGATGTCGTCAACTATTTCAAAGGAGTCAAACAACTCTTCAAAAATATCAAAAAAGCCTTACTACCCCAAGGAAGATTCATCTTTGATCTCTACAAGGAAGAAGTCTTAATGACCTATGATGGATATGAAGAAAAAGACATAGAACCCATACCATATGTCTGGCAAATTCACAGCGATCAAGAAAAGTTTATCCATGATATCTATTATCAAGAAAATCAAGATCATATTGTGCAATACATTTACCCTCTAGACTACTATCAAAAGATTTTACTAGATTTGGGATTTGATATCGAAATCATTCCATCAGTCGATTCAAGAAAACATCTCATCGTGGCTACCGTGCGGTAGCTTTTTTATTTTGAAAGAAAAATAAACTCTAGCGATCTAAGATAAGATGGAGGGATAACATGAAACAGATTTATCTTATCATTATAGTGATCGTGGGTTTGGGATGGTTATGGTTTTTCCCTGAACAAGAAGAAGTTACTTTCGTCAATCAGGGACCGATTGATTATGATGTAATTGTGATTGAATTGAAAGGTGAAGTAGTTTTTCCTGGTGTATACCATTTCTTTGAGCCCATGACACTCAAAGAAATATTATCCTATGCAGGTGGACTCACCGAAGAAGCGGATTTAAGCTCGTTACAACTCTCTGAAACGATCGATCAAGATCGAAATATTACGATTTTGTCTAAACAGCCCACACCGCAAACAGATATCGTTAAACTCAATATTAACCAGGCTTCATTTAAAGAATTGATTACTATCCCTGGAATCACTGAAACAAAAGCTGCATCAATTATCATTTATCGGGAAAACTATGGTGACTTTCATAGTTTGGATGAATTAATCAATGTCAAATATATTGGAGTAGCGACGCTTGAAAAAATTAGGCCATATCTTACGGTGGGATAATCTCGATCTATTAGGGATAGCTTTTTTCTTTTCGATTCTTTCTTTTTTTTCATTTGAAGTGATACCCATCGCGGTTCTTTTTTTATATTATGCAAGAAAACATCTGTCATGGATGCTCTATCTTTTGGGATGTATTCTTTTTTTATTTATTTGGATCATTATCGCAGAAGAACCCCAAATGACAAAGATGGATCATGTAGGTATCATTGTTGATAGAGAAACCTATGAGGATACGGATCGATTTGTTATCCGAATCAATGACCAAAAGTATCATTTTTATGCACCTATCAACACGTTTGAACTCGGAGATCAAGTATTGATTAAGGGAGAAACCTTACGGTATGAAAATTCAACAGTTCCTTATGGATTTAATCCCTATATGTATTATCGATCCAAGGGAATCGCTGGTAAGATTGATGTTGAAAGTTATCAAAAAATTGGTAAAGAGATGACTTTCTATCAATTTCGCGATCAAATGATCACCAATTTAATTAACAAAAATGTTTCACCCTATGTATTAAATACACTGTTTGGTCAGTCTTTGGATCATCAGACTGAATCGATTTATGAACAACTTGGAATCACTTATTTATTATCTATTTCGGGTTTACATCTTTATGTTTTGATAGAGATTGTTAAAAAGATCCTCTATTATTTTTCAATAAGTGATCAGAAGCAATCCCTTATTATTTTGGTGTGTTATGGATTCATGGCATATTGTCATCGCTTTGATATAGGAATCTTACGGTTTTTCATCATGCATGGTTTTTTATTGCTCAATGAGCATTTTTCCTGGCGAAAATCGCGTTTAGAACTATTACAGATGACATTTATGATGATGCTGCTGACGAATATGTCACTTCTTTTTAGTTCAGGCATCTTGATGAGTTATCTGATCGTAACGATTATATATTTAGTAAAACCATGGTTTGATACGTATGATGGATACTTAAAACGACTTCTTTTTAGCGGATTCCTTATGGTATGGCTTATGCCTTTTTTTCAAAGATTTGATCTCATACTTGTCATTTTAATGCCGATTTTAATCGTCTTAATTGCTTATGGGTTAACGATAGGGAGTCTTCTCATCGGGTTAATTCCACCACTTGCTCCTCTTTTAGATCGTTATAGTCAGTGGATAGAGCATAGTTTAATATTGTTAAATAAAAACACTTTGCCTCTAGTGATTCCAAAAATGGAGATGCCATGGACGTTTTTTTTCTATTTGTTCATCATCGCATTTCTTCTGGTCAAGTCAAGGATTAAAAAAGCATGGAACATTCTTTTATGTGTGTCTTTATTGGTTATTTTTAGTTATGTTGAGAAAAATGAATCACGCTTGCTTTTTCTTGATGTTGGTCAAGGTGATGCAACCATTGTGGAAACAAAAAATTGTGTAGCTGTTATCGATAGCTTCTCAAAAGCCCATGATTACTTAAAACATCGTGGGATCACCCATATTGATTATCTATTTTTAACCCATAGTGATATCGATCATATTAAAGAAGCCGAGGTAATATTAAGAGATTTTCATGTCGATCACATGATTGGTTCAGCTGAAGTAGATTCTTATCCTCTCTATTCACAAGGGATGCAAAAGGCTAAAGGAGGAGATCAATATTCCTGTGGAGATATCATATTTCATATTTTAGCTCCGCTTTATTCATATGAGGATGAAAATAACGCATCTTTAGTGATACAATTCAATTTTTGGGGTAAACAAGTTTTACTTACGGGAGATATCGAATATGAAGCTGAAATGGATTTAATTTCTTTTTATGGTCATAAGCTAAAAAGTGACATATTAAAAATTGCCCATCACGGATCAAATACATCCTCTGCCTCACTATTTCTATTTTATGTTAAACCACAACTTGCGATTATATCTGCTGGTAGAAAAAATCGGTATCAATTTCCTCACGATGAGGTTCTTGATCGTCTAATAAGCTTAGATGCAACGATTTATCGAACGGATCAACAAGGAACGATTATTTTCGATCCAAACCGAAAAGGTGAAAAGTGGTATTTTCATCTACCTTTTTCCCCTCGTTTTTGGTACAATATGTATAGAGTAAGGGGGCGTATGTATGGCTGAGTCCATCTACCTTTATTATTGCAATAATGACTTCCTTTTAAATCACGCCGTTGAAGAAAAAATAAAAGAATTTAACGTTGATCCCTTTAACATCGTTAAATATGATCTTCTAGAAAACCTACCCGATGACATTTTAGAAGATTTACAGACGGTGTCTTTTTTTGCTGAAAAGAAAATCATCATTATCAGAAATATTCAAGAACTCGAAAAAGTCGACGAATACGTACTTCAGGATTTCTTAGTATACTTCCAAAAACCGAATCCTGATGTTATTGTGATCTTGATGATGAATGAACTCCTCCCTGAATCATCCATTTTAGGTGGATCCCTCTTTAAGTACGCATTCATTGAAAAAGTTAAAGACATGGATAAAAAAGATTATCCACCTTTCGTTAGAAATATGTTTAAAAAATACAACTATGCCATTACAGAAGAAGCTATTGAGGCTTTGCTCGAGCGCACGAATCTTGATTTTAATTTAATCAATCAAGAGGCAGAAAAACTTATGTTATTCGCCTATGAAACTAAAGAGATTACCGAAAGAGCTGTTCTTTTATTGGTTTCAAGAAATCTAGAAGAAAATATCTTCGAGCTCACGAATGCATTATTAGCCAAAAATCAGACAAAAACGATAGAAATCTTTTATGATCTCATCGCAAGAAATGAGGATCCACTCCGTATCTTGAATAATATTGTCGCAAAGGTCAGAGAACTTATGCATACAAAATTACTTCTTGATAAAGGATATCGTCAAGATCAGATTGCAGAACATTTTCATATAAAAAGTGGTCGTGCCTATTATCTTGTAAAAAATGCTCAAGCCATCCCTTTTAATCAACTTGAAAACCATCTCAAAAAATTATCCAAGTTGGATTATGACATCAAGAGTGGAAAAATCGATAAGAAATTAGGGCTTGAACTCTATTTGTTAGGAGCATAGTATGTTAAATCACAATCGGGTGTTACTTTTTGACTTTGAAACCACAGGCCTTAATGGTTTTACGGATCAAATTATTGAAATAGGGGCGATTGTCTTAGAAAAAAATCAAGATCGCTACGAAATCACCCATGAATTTGAAACACTTGTGATGGCGGATCGTCCACTTTCAGCTAAAATTACGGAAATCACGCATATCACCGATGAAATGTTATTAAGAGATGGTGTAACACAAGAAGAAGCTTTTCAGCGTTTATTTGAACTCTATAAAGACGAAAAGACCCTACTGATTGCGTATAACATTCAGTTTGATCTTTTGTTTCTACAAACATTATTCAGAAAGTTTCACAGTCCTCTTTACAACATAAGAAATGACATATTGGATGTCATGGCTATTTATAAGGATCGTCATCGTTTCCCCCATCGCTTGGAATCTTGCGTAGCCACATATCAGGTCAGTGTCCCGAATACGCACCGTGCTTTAGATGATATTAAGGCAACCTATGAAGCTTTAACAAAGATGGCTTTAGAAAGGGATAATATCGATAAATATGTCAATGTGATTGGGTATAACAGTAATTATGGGTTGTCAGGAATTCGATTACCTCATGTTCGCTATATCGCTCAAAAAGGTGGCTACCGAGAAATTGAAAATAGCTAAAAAAAAAGACACGCTGTGCCTTATTTTTTTAAAGGGTATTTACCAAGGTAGCAAGTTGCGATTTATGTCTAGCTACGAAGTTCTTGTGATAGATGCCTTTAGCAAGACCCTTGTCAAGCTTCTTGTGAGCAAATGACAATGCTTCGACTGCTTTTTCTTTATCTTGAACTGAGACAGCTTTTTCCACAGCCTTAAATGCAGTTTTTACGGATGACTTGAATGAAGCGTTTTGTAAACGACGTTTTTCATTGGTTTTGTTACGTTTGATTTGTTGTTTGATATTAGCCATAATTTCACCTCCAGTGTTCGCAAAACCATTGTATCAAAAGCATTGTTAAAATGCAACAGTTAACGCAATAATATGGTAAAATAATCATAGAGATTAGGAAGGTAAGAGTTCATGACAACAGCCAATAAATTAACATTACTAAGGGTTGCGATGATTCCAATCATGATCATCGTCCTTTATATCGATGGGCTTAAAGAGCCGATAGGGTTTTTGGGCTTAACTTTGGATCAACTCATCTTTGCACTGTTATTTGTTGTTGCATCATTCACTGACTTTCTCGATGGCTATATTGCAAGAAAATATCAGCAGATTACAACCTTTGGGAAATTTTTAGATCCTATTGCAGATAAAGTTTTGGTGATGGTCGCATTCTTATATCTCATGATATTAACGCCTGACCGAGTGCCTTTATGGGCAGTCATGATTGTGATCATCAGAGAGTTTGCAATTACGGGTGTGAGATTGCTCGCAATTGAAAAGGGTAAAGTGATTGCTGCTTCCCCTTTTGGTAAAATCAAAACGGCTTCGACGATGCTTGCCTTGACACTTATGCTATTTAATGATTTTTTATTGCCAACACTCATCGCAGACATCATCTTTTGGATTGCTATTGCATTTACTTTGATCAGTGGTCTTGACTACATCTTCAAAAATCGTGCGGTCATCCTAGAAAGCATTTAAAGTAATAATGAATAAAAAACACTATGATAAGACGGAGGTGCAGTCATGATCGATAAAGATAAACGTGCACAAGCCCTAGAGGCTGCAATGAAACAGATTGAAAAACAATATGGAAAAGGATCCGTAATGCGTTTAGGTGATGAAGCTGAACGATCAGTTGAAGCCATTCCTACAGGATCTTTAGGACTTGACATCGCATTAGGTATCGGTGGATACCCTAAAGGAAGAATTATTGAAATTTATGGACCTGAATCATCGGGTAAGACAACGTTAGCCCTACACGCCATCGCAGAAGTTCAAAGACAAGGGGGTTATGTCGCATTCATTGATGCAGAACATGCCCTTGATCCCAAATATGCACGTGCACTCGGTGTAGATGTCGACAATTTAATTCTTTCGCAACCTGACACAGGTGAACAAGCTTTAGAAATCGCAGAAGCCTTGATCAGAAGTGGTTCTGTGGATGCTGTGGTCATTGACTCTGTTGCTGCACTTGTCCCTGAAGCTGAAATCAATGGCGAAATGGGAGATTCACACGTAGGTTTACAAGCGAGACTGATGAGCCAAGCGATGCGTAAACTTTCTGGTGCTATCTCTAAAGCGGGAACAATCGCGATTTTCATCAATCAAATTCGTGAAAAAGTCGGTGTCATGTTTGGCAACCCAGAAACAACACCAGGGGGTCGCGCTCTCAAGTTCTACGCATCCGTTCGCTTAGAGATTCGTCGTGGTGAAGCGATTAAAAATGCAACCGACATTATTGGAAATAAAGCCAACATCAAAGTTGTCAAAAATAAAGTAGCACCTCCCTTTAAAACTGTTTCTGTGGATATCATCTTCGGTCAGGGAATCTCTAAATCAGGTGAACTCATCGATTTAGCCTCTGATTTGGATATTATTCAAAAAAGTGGTGCTTGGTTTGCTTACAAGCAAGAAAAAATTGGTCAAGGCCGGGAAAACGCGAAAGTATATATCGAAAAGAACGCGGAAGCTTACAAAGAAATCTTTCAAGCAGTGCTCGATCATTACCACATCACGTATAAAAAATAAGCCCTATATTCTGCATCAGCATCCCTTTGGGGGTGCTGATTTTTTTTGAAATTGCTAGAATTTAATCTAAAGCAAATGCTAAAAAAATTATAAATAAAATGTTATAATTTGAATTGAATGATGTCATTGAGGGAGGAAATATGATGAACCATGAACAGTTTCAAACGTTTTTAAATTATTTAAAGAATGAAGATAAACCAGGAGCAGTAACATTTGCTACGGAACTTCTTGATCTTCATAAAATGAGTCTTGAGGAACTTTACTTAAATTATTTAGCTCCTTCATTAATCTTATTTGAATGTGATGTTGAAGACGAGGATGTATGCATTTGGAAAGAACATTTTCGCACCTCGATTATTCGAACAATTTTAGAGATAGGCTATCTACATGTGCTAAAACGTATAGAAAAGATCCCTAATAATGGTATAAAAATCGTTGTTTTAACACCTGCGTTTGAATATCATGAAATCGGTGCAATCATGAATACACATTTCATGTTGCTTGAAGGATTTGATGCATACTATATTGGTGCAAACACACCTAAAACAGAAATTCTTTCTGCCATTCGTACCTACCACCCTGATTATGTCGCACTTTCTGTAACTAATCCCTATAATCTTGTTGTCACCAAACAAACCACTGACGAAATCAAGCGCTTCTTCCCTGAAGTAGGTGTCATCCTAGGAGGGCAAGCATTTAAAAACCCGCATAACATTGAACATATTAGATATGATGTTGTACTCCAAAGTCTTGATGATTTGAAAGCTTTCAGCAAGAAGGTGGCTCATAAATGAAATTAGCATTTCAAATTGCATGGCGTTTTTTGAGCTCCGCAAAACGTCAGACATTCATAATTATTTTAGGGATTTCTGTCGGAGTTTCCGTTCAAGTCTTTATTGGATCACTCATTTCAGGTCTTCAGGAAAGTCTTGTCGAAACGACGATTGGATCAGCATCTCATATTACTGTCATCAATGAATACGATAGTTTGATTTATAATACGGATGAAGCAATCACAGTCGTTTCAACATCAAGTGATCTATTCCGTGTTGTGTCACCTGTTTTCGATCTAGGTGGCATCCTTGAAAAAAATAGCGAGAAAAAAGAAATTCTCTACAGAGGATTCTCATTTGATCAAGCCAATGAAATTTATAAGTTTGATGAAAGACTCACAGAAGGACGAATACCCAATCAACTTGATGAAATCAGTTTAGGTGTAGGCATCAAAGAAGAATTAGATCTTACCCTTGGGGATACTATTACATACGAAACACCTTTTGGTTTAAGAACGCTGACGATTGTAGGATTTTTCGATTTTGAGGTCAATGCCATTAATCAATCATGGGGTATCGGAACGATATCAACCCTACAAGATATTGTTGGTGAAGTAGGTGTGACAAGTATTGAATCACAAATCAGCGATGAATTTGAAGCGGAAGGTTTAGCTCTCATTTTAGATCAACAACTTTCTAGTTTGGATTTAGTTACTACCAATTGGATGACTGATAATGCATCACTTCTATCAGGTTTACAAGGTCAAAGCATTTCATCCCTCATGATTCAAGTGTTTGTCATCATCTCGGTAGTTCTTGGTATTTCATCAACTCTTGCAATTACAGTGATGCAGAAATCCAAGCAAATTGGCATAATGAAAGCGATGGGTATCTTAGATCGAGATGCTTCCTATGTATTTTTATCCGAAGGATTTATCTTAGGCATCTTTGGTGCCTTAGGTGGAGTCTTGTTAGGACTTGGTCTAAGTTATGCTTTTACTACCTTTGCTTTAAATCCAGATGGAACACCTGTTGTACCACTTTCGATTGATCTAGGATTCATTGCTCTTTCCGCAAGCATCGCATTATTGGCTTCGACCATAGCCTCACTTATTCCAGCGATTAAGTCTTCAAAAATGACAGTCATCGAGGTGATTCGCAATGCCTAATGTGGTTGAACTTAGAAACATCAATAAAATTTATGGGCAGCAAACAAAAAATCCTACCCAAGTCGTTTTTGATTTATCACTCGAAATTGAAGAGTCTTCATTTACTTCAATAATTGGTCAATCCGGATCAGGAAAAAGCACACTTCTAAATATCATCGGAACACTTGATAAAGCAACATCAGGGGAAGTCTTAATCAACGGTAAACGAACACAAGATATGACTAAAGACGAACTTTCAAACTTACGAAATGAAATGATTGGGTTTATTTTCCAATTTCATTATCTACTACCTGAATTTACCGCACTTGAAAATGTGCTTATGCCATATCGGATATCAAAAAAAATCGTGAATGAAGAAATCATAAAACGAGCTAATGAACTTTTAGATATTGTTGGACTTAAGGATAAAAAAAATAATTTAGCGATTAATTTATCTGGGGGCCAACAACAGCGTGTCGCGATTGCAAGAGCACTCATTAACCAGCCGAAGATTATCTTAGCGGATGAGCCAACTGGAAACCTTGACAGTGATACAACAGAACAAGTCTATGATTTGTTAAGAGAAATCAATCAGAAATACAAGACAACATTCATTATTATTACGCATGACAGACATATTGCTGAGAAAGCCGATCGCATTATCGAAATCAAAGATGGAAGAATTCATTTAGATATTACCAAGTAAAGAAATAGCCAGCAAACTCGCTGGCTATGTTCTATTTTAATATTCTGATACCGATGACAAGATTAATAATGAAGAGAAAGATCATAAGTCCACTGACACTGTAGAAAACTTGAGGATAGGATTGTGTGAGAGATTCTTGAGTTTGATGCCTGATAAAGATCCCAAAATATGCCCAAAGTAATACCAGTGCATAGGCTAAATTATTCCCCTTTAAGGCAAACCAGGAACCGATAATCACACCGACGATAAGGATTCCTATGGTCAAGATGATCGATAGATTGGAGAAGGAAGGCACACCTAAAGAGACAAGCAAAATGGTTGCATTCGCGATGGTTGCTACAGTAATCCAACCTAAATAGACTGAAAATGCGATTGAAGTAACACCTTTGATTGGAAATGCATAGTGTGTTGCTAATAGTAAACTTACCAATAAGAAAATCATCATAAACATAGATAGTAAGATACGATCGTAGTGCCATGAGAGAAGCCATAGGATATTAAAGACTGAACTAATCGAGAAAAAAAGGTTAATATAAAATGTCTGATCTATGCGCTCTGCTAAGGGAATATTTAGGGTAGTAAGCTGACCTATCGTGTACCAGCCCAAAAGGATATAGATTAATCCCCAAATAGAAAACGTCATTCCTGATGGTTGAAATAAATTGGGATAACGATAAGAAACCGCACCCGTGGTTACACCACCTAAAGGCAAACTATTAGCATGTACATTCATAACGATGACAAAAACAAAGAATAAAGCAGCAACAATAATCATGCTTTGATGCTGAAATTGTGTCATATATCCTCCTAAAAAAGAAGACAATCTTAACGACTGTCTACATTATGATACAACTTTATCAGGGTTAAGATCATGGAGTGGGAAACTTACATAAACTGTTTTAGTTACTTGGTTTGAAGCAGTGATAAATGTATATTCAACTTTCAGATATAGATTAGGTTCATCCACAGTGACAAACCATAAAGGTCTCAATGGTAAATCTTCGTTATAAAGTATCGTGAATGAGCGATTGGTTGTTGTTACTGTAGACCGTGTTCCAAGGACTTGTCTTTCTGTCCAAGGAGTCTTGAGGACTGGAGTAATCGCCACGGAAATGATTTCATAGTTTTCTTTTGGTGTGTAGAGAATATTAAAACGATAATAACCACCAGTCAGCATTCCTTGATCATCTTCGGTTGGATTCTTTAGTTCTGTCCATTCAATCGATAATTCAAGTGCATCGATTTCATCAATTGCGACAAAGTCGTTGATAAAGGTCGTGCTTTGAGTTGCTTCGGCATCAAAGTGCACGCGTTGCCCATTGGCGTAAGTACCAGTATAGATGATTAATGATAATGTGAGTGGAACAACAACAAGAAATAAAACTAAAGCAATCTTAATCCGATTGAGATGAATCCAGGTCCAAAATGAAGGTTTAGTGTTACTTGTGTTTGTAAGTGTTTTTGCCATCAGTGATACTCCTTATAAGTAAATGTTCATTATCTATTATACATGAAATGAGTCAAATTAGAGTGAAGGAAATAAATTGTAAGTAGCTAAAATCAATGATAACAATATTCTTAATCTCCCATGATTTCTCACAATTTGATAAACTCAATTTATGAGTCGAACTAAAGGACTTTCGTCGTTGACTTACAGACCAAAAATAGGGTATAATGAGATGAATGCAATAAGATTAAGACAATATGAGAATATCTGTTGTTTTTAAAATAAACTATGGAGGTGTTAGAATGCTACTCGTAGCACTCAATGCTGTAGAAGGCATCATCTCCGGTTTGCTAATCGTTGGCGCACTTTTTGGAGGATATTTCATTCGTGTCTGGCATCACGAAAAAAATCTAAGAACAAGCCGTGCCACCGCTGAAAAAATTGTTGAAGACGGAAAAAAAGAAGCCGAAAAAGCCAAAAGAGAAAGTGTTTTAGAAGCTAAACAAGAGATTTTCACGTTGCGCAAAGAATTTGACAATGATATGCGTGAACGCCGTCAAGTCGTGCTCAATCTTGAAAACAAGGTTTCACAGCGTGAAGATACACTTAATCGCCGTGCCCTACATCTTGACAAGCGTGAAGAAACATTAACTCTTCGCGAAGAAAAACTCGAAGAAAAGAGAAATCAACTCGAACAATTAAATAGCAAAGCGGAAGAAGTCTTAAAACAGCAAGAAGAAAAATTAATGGAAATCTCAGGTTTATCCCTAGAGGAAGCTAGAGAAATCATTATGCAACGTGTCAGAGCGTCTATCTCTGATGAAATCGCAACCTATATTAGAGATGAAGAAGAAAAAGCAAAAAATGAAGTCAATGGTCGATCCAAACAATTGTTGGCTCTTGCGATTCAAAAATACGCAAGTGAAACAACAACCGAAAGAACTGTATCTGTCGTTGATCTTCCCAATGATGACATGAAGGGTAGAATCATTGGTCGCGAAGGACGTAATATTCGCACCATTGAGGCATTAACCGGTGTTGATCTCATCATTGATGATACACCAGAAGCGGTTGTATTATCAGGATTTGATCCCATTCGACGTGAAATTGCAAAACGTGCACTTACGACGCTTGTCTCGGATGGACGTATTCATCCAGGACGAATTGAAGAAGTGGTTGAAAAAGCGCGTGTGGAAGTGGATATGTTTATTCGCGAAGCAGGCGAAGATGCCGTCTTTAAGACAGGTATCGGTAAGATTCACCCAGATTTAGTGAAATTACTTGGACGTTTAAGCTTTAGAACAAGTTACGGACAAAATGTATTAAAACATTCGATTGAAGCAGCTTTCCTTGCCGGAAAACTTGCTGTGGAAATTGGTGAGGATGAATTCTTAGCACGTCGTGCGGGATTACTCCATGATATCGGTAAAGCAGTTGACCATGAAATTGAAGGCGGTCACGTAGAAATCGGTGTCAACATTGTCAATCGCTATAAAGAGCCTAAAGAAGTGGTCGATGCCATCGCATCGCATCACGGTGATAAAGAACCAGAATCGATTATCGCAATCTTGGTTGCTGCTGCAGATGCACTTTCAGCTGCACGCCCAGGAGCACGTTCAGAATCTATGGAAAACTATATCAAGCGATTGGAACAATTAGAAGCCATTTCCAATGAAATTCCAGGTGTTGAAAAGTCATATGCGATCCAAGCAGGACGTGAAGTTCGCGTGATTGTTAAGCCAGAACAAATCGATGATTTATCAACATTTAAGATTGCACGTGAAATCAAAGAACAAATCGAAGGAAAGATGACTTATCCAGGCACCATTAAAGTCACTGTCATTCGTGAAACACGTGCCACTGACATTGCAAAATAAGAGGCTCTGGCCTCTTTTTGTTAGAAAGAGTTGAAAGAATGAAAATTTTATTTATTGGTGATCTCTATGGTCGCCCAGGGTTAGAGATTTTTTTGGAAAACATAGGTAGACTCAAGGAAACATACAAACCTAACTTAATCATTTGTAACGCCGAAAACGTGGCTCATGGACGAGGTATTACCCAAAAGATTTATAAAGAGCTCATGACTGCTGGTGTTCACATGTTAACGATGGGAAACTGGGTTTGGGGTCAAAAAGAACTCTTTGAGTTCATTGATGAAGCGAACATTGTTCGTCCCTTTAATTTTCGTGAAGCTCCAGGGCGCGGATTTATCACAATGAATTTTAACGGGAAAAAAGTGTTAGTGATCAATGCTTTAGGACGAACGTTCATGAATCCTCAGGTTTTATGCCCCTTTACGGGAATTGATCAAATTATCGTAGATAATCCTTCAGATTATGTTCTTGTCGATATCCATGCTGAAGCCACTTCAGAGAAGGTAGCATTAGGACATTATCTTGATGGGCGTGTCTCAGCAGTTATCGGGACACATACACACATTCCTACGGCTGATGAACGCGTTCTACCCAAAGGAACACTTTATATCACAGATGTCGGAATGACAGGTCCCAGAGATGGTGTGATCGGTGTCGATAAAGACATTGTTATCAACCGATTTTTAAACGGTTTTTCAATTCCTAATGAGGTCGCAACAGGACCAAGACAACTTAACGCAGTCATTTTAGATTTCACAAAAAAATCCATAGAAAGAATCCATATTGAAAGCGAAACAGTGTAGGCCACACTGTTTTTTGCTGTATAATAATACACGGTGATGATATGAACAACATAGATTTAGATAAATATTTTAAACCTGATTTAAAACAGGCAAGAAAACGAACGCAATCTTCCATCGAGGAACTTCAATTTGATATCGGTGATGCACACCAAAAAATAGGTTTAGGAAAAACATATAAAATTGATACCTATGGGTGTCAAGCCAACGAAGCTGACAGCGAGACGATGGCTGGAATCCTTGAACTTATGGGTTTTATAGCCACTCATGATGAAGCAGAGGCTGATGTCATCATTATCAACACATGCGCGATTCGAGAAAATGCAGAGAGTCGTATCTGGGGAGAACTTGGTCGACTAAAAAACTATAAGCGTCAAAATCCTGACCTTATTTTAGGTTTAGCTGGCTGCATGGCTCAAGAAGAAAATGTCGTTGAACGCATATTGAAAAAATATCAACATGTCGACATCGTTTTTGGTACGCATAACATTCATAAACTTCCTGAATATATAGAAACCGCCATGTTTAATAAAGAGCGTGTGATTGAAGTTTTTTCTCGTGAAGGTGATATCATTGAAAATTTACCTAAGGTCAGACAGCATAAGTTTAAAGCATGGGTGAATATTATGTTTGGGTGTGATGAATTTTGCACATACTGTATTGTTCCTTACACACGAGGAAAAGAACGCTCACGATCTAGAGAAGAAATTGTGGGTGAAGTCTTCGAACTCGTCAAGCAAGGTTACCAAGAAGTCACTTTACTTGGACAAAATGTGAATGCCTATGGCAAAGATTTTAAAGACGTAGATTATACGTTTGGTGACTTACTGAGAGATCTTGAGCAAACAGGAATTAAGCGCATTCGATTCACGACGTCACATCCCCACGACCTGGATTTAAAGACCATGGAAGCGATGAGGGATTGTCCTCATGTCATGCCATTTTTCCATCTTCCGGTTCAGTCTGGAAGCAATCCCATCCTTAAAAGAATGAACAGACACTATACCAAAGATAGTTATCTTGCAAAGCTTAATGAACTCAAAACGATTGTCCCCGGAATATCGGTAACGACAGATATTATTGTTGGCTTCCCTGGCGAAACCGAAGAAGATTTCCTGGAAACACTTGATTTGGTGAATCTGGCTCAATTTGAAGGTGCATTTACATTTGTATTTTCAAAACGTGAAGGAACACCTGCTGCAAAATATGAAGATAATACACCTGAAGATGTTAAGAAGCAGCGTTTATATATCTTGAATGAACGGATTAATGAAGGTTATTTAAAAGGCAATACGCGCTTCTTAGACCAGATAGTCCATGTCTTAGTCGATGGTGTCTCTAAACATGATGATACTGTTCTTGCTGGATATAGTGAGCATAATAAACTGGTCAATTTTAAAGGGGATCCTTCTTTGATAGGAACGATTGTTCCAGTAAAAATTACGCAGGCAAAAACATGGTTTCTCCTCGGTGAACTCGCATGAGTGAAAAAGAAAAACTATTGAAGATGATTCTTGAGAACCCATCCATAATTCGCTACAAAAAAATCGAAGAAATCATCAATAATCATAAAGAATTAAAAGCTAAATTCAATGAATTAAAAGCGGTTCAAAAACAACTTGTAAACGCAAAAGAAATTGGGAAACCCCAAGCGATTGAAGCTTTTCAAGCAAAGTTTGATACCCTCTATGAAGCGATTGAATCCTATCCTTTAATGTCAGAGTATTTGGCTTTACAAAGCGACATCAACGCGATGATCCAATCGATAGTAAAAATCATTGAAGATGGAATTGAGAAAGATTTCGAATGACAATAGCCCTTATAGGGCTGTTTTCTTTGGAAATAAGATAAAAAACTTGTAAAATTACCCGTTTCATTGTATGATGAAATAAAGAAGTGAATGGAGGTTTTACTATGGCAAGATTAACGAGAGAAAGCATGGTTGTCGTTGGGAACAAAGAATTGAAGATTGATGATATTCTTAAAACACTTATCTATTTACCCGCCAACCAGGTCAAACAATTTTTCTTTGAAATTGGATTAACTATCCCTCGAGAACTTCGCATGTTTGTCCTCCGAGAAGTGTTGCGTGAAAAAGTCATCGAAACAAGAAAGTCAAGACTCACATTAGCAGATGAACTCAATTATCGTTTATCATGGTTTACTGAGTTTTCCGAAACCCAATTAGAAAATCTTCTGATCTTTTTTGATGACCCAATGCTTGACAAAAACTTTTTAGAAGAGTTCTGGACAGATTTATTATCCTATATGGTTGAAAAGAAAGTATTACCCAAAGACATGAAGAAAATCATTGATGCCTCCATGGCTCATGTCAAAGCAGTAGGCTTAGAACTTCCTAGTATGAAGACATATAATAGAGAACTCTCTCCATTATTTTATGATTCACTCGGTCGTATTGATGGTCTTCCCCCACAAAAATTTAGACCCGTTCTCTATAAGAGTTCCACATTAAATGAAATTCGTGATCTCGGCTCTAAATATGGCGTTGATGTTCCACGTCGATTAAAGAAAACCGAGCTTGCAGACATCATTGTTCGCGAACTCAAAGATCGTGGACAACATACAGAAGAGCTTGAAAATCAAATTCGTGCTATGTCAGTTATCGTCATGCAGCGTTTTGCCATTGATCATGATATCAAAGCATCCACGGAACTAAAAAAAGAAGAAATTATCGAGTATATCTTAGCTAATGCTAAAGAAACTAAAGAAGCATATTTTGTTCCAGATTCACCTCAGGTTTACGAAAAAGAAGTTGATGAAGTTCAACGTCACGTCGAAGAACAAAAACCTTCTATAGTCATCGTTGAAGAAAAAGTTGAAGAAGAACCTGTAACGGATGAAGTATCTACAGAAGAGATTATTGAAGAAGTAGTCACTGAAGAAGTCGTTGAAGAAATCGAAACCGTTATTGAAGAAGAACCTGTCTTTAATGAAGTCAAAGAAGAACCCAAGAAGAGCCCTCAAGGGCCTGTTCAATACGTACCTTCAAATGTGGACTTATCCGGACTCATTTCAGAAATCAAAGCGTTAAGAGTTGCAGTTGAAGAAGCAGTTAAGCCTGAAGAATCCGCTGTATCTGTGCCTAAAAAGCAAGTTAAGGTTGAAGCCGTTGTACTCAATACTGCTGAATTTTACGGTGATCCTCGATCACTTAAGAAGATAATTAAAGGTGATGAAGCGACCGAACGCGAAAAGTTTATCGAAGAGAAAAAGGCACAATCCACTATTGGAACTGACAAAGAGGACTTACCTCCTGCAGAAATTCGTTTCTTTAAGAAGTTAGGAAAGGGATTATGGCGTTTCTTCACCAAGGTCATCCTTAAACTAGCAATTATTGTCTTTGTCGTTGCTGTGATTCTCTTTGCTTTATACGGTCTTCTTGAATACTTTACAGATTTAGCATTCTTGCAAGGCATTTCTAACTTCTTGAATTCAATCCAAATCGCTGGTAAAGGTCTCCTACAGCATTATCTTGATCTTTTAACAAGCCTACTTGGATAAATCTTTACTTTAAAAGGGGATCACCCATGGATAAACTACAATTCACCCCCATGATGCAACAATACTTAACCATCAAAGAAGACTACGCGGACGCGTTAGTCTTTTTTCGATTAGGTGACTTTTATGAAATGTTTTTTGATGATGCCATTTTGGCAGCCAAAGTCTTAGAAATTGCACTCACTTCAAGGGATGCTGGACAGAAAGTTCCCATGTGTGGTGTACCTTTTCATTCGGTGAAACCCTATATTCAAAAGTTGATTGAAAAGGGTTTTAAAATCGCCATCGTCGAGCAGGTTACAGAGCCTGGCAAGGGATTAGTCAAACGTGAAGTTGTACGTTTAGTGACTCCTGGTACGATTCTTGAAGAAGGTATTTTGGATGCGAAAACCAATAACTTTATTGGAAGTTTACTTTTAACAGAAGAAGGATATATCTTATCCTATATCGATATTTCAACAGGAGAAGCTTTTCAAGCTGTAGGTTTAGATAAATCTCGCGCCCAGGATCTCATTTTTAGTTTAGATATGCGTGAGATCGTCCTCCCCCCTCATTTCGATCATAACTTTGTTGAAAAACTGACACAAACTGACCGTCTTGTCTCATTTTCTGATCAATACAACATCCTTGATCATCAAGCCATGCAGGGACTATCCAAAGAACAACGTCGGGCTGCTTCTCATTTACTTCATTATCTTGTTTCTACTCAAAAGCAGATGATTGCTCATTTACTTCCCTTTTCGATTATCCATGAAGAAGGACATATGCGCCTTGATTACCGCGTCAAGCGTCACTTAGAGATTGACGAATCGAATACGAATCAAGCTCAAACAACACTTCTACACTGGTTAAATCACTGTGAAACTGCAATGGGCTCACGCTTACTCAAATCATTTGTGAATCATCCTTTGGATGACATGGATGCCCTCAATCATCGCTATGATTTAATCGATGCCTTTTCACTCTACCAACCAAGAGATGCTGTCAAAGGTCACCTTTCTTATATCTATGACATCAACCGAATCGTCGGAAGAGTCGCTTTCAACTCAGTCAATGCTCGAGATCTCGAACAGTTGAAAGACACACTCAAACATGTTCCAGAATTAAAAGATGCACTTAGACTTTATCATCAACCCATGATTGATGAACTCATTGATTCCATGGATGCGCATGAATCCTTGTGTATTTTCTTAGACCAAGCGATTCACCCAGAACCACCCATTGGATTAAAGGATGGGGGAATCATTCGTGAAGGATTTAATCAAAAACTCGATGAGTTAAGAGATGTTGATCTTCATGGACAGACTTGGCTATCTGAATTTGAATCCAATGAACGCGATAAGACAGGCATAAAAAACCTTCGCGTAGGTTATAATCGTGTCTTTGGATATTATATTGAGGTATCTAAGGGAAATAGTCAATTTGTCAAAGATGAATTTGGTTATGAAAGAAAACAAACTCTTGCCAATTCTGAACGCTATATCACACCTGAACTTAAGGTAAAAGAAGACGATCTTCTTCATGCGAAAGAAAGATCCATTGAGCTTGAATATGAACTTTTTAAAGAAGTACGTGACTATGTGATGAACTTTACAGTTAGCCTTCAAGAACTTGCTAACAAGATTGCTGAAGTCGATGTTTTCTTGAATTTAGCGATTCTTTCTGAAAAATATCGTTATGTGCGTCCCAAGCTTCACCATTCACGTGAGGTGACGATTATTAAAGGGCGTCATCCTGTCGTTGAAAAGTTCACACAATTCGTCGAAAACGATGTCATCATGAAAGAGGGCGAAATATTTTTAATTACCGGACCCAATATGAGTGGGAAATCAACTTATATGCGTATGTTTGCAGTGATGGTCTACATGGCACAAATTGGTTGTTTTGTACCTGCAGAAAAAGCACATTTACCCCTTTATGATGCCATTTATACACGGATTGGCTCATCTGATGATCTATCTGGGGGGAAATCGACTTTTATGGTTGAAATGGTAGAATCCAACGAAGCATTAACCAAGGCAACCCAACGCTCACTCATTTTATTCGATGAAATTGGTCGTGGAACAGCAACTTATGATGGTATGGCACTGGCTCAAGGAATGATAGAGTATATTCATGAAGTCATTGGAGCACAAACCTTGTTTTCCACGCATTATCATGAACTCACCGTCCTTGAACAATCTTTACCAAGATTAACTAATTTATGCGTAAGAGCGAAAGAAGAACATGATACGATGGTGTTCTTGCATCATGTTGAAAAAGGAACGACTGATAAATCCTATGGTATTCAGGTAGCATCCTTAGCGCATCTTCCCAAAAGTTTGATTGCACGTTCGAAAGATATCCTCTCAGCTCTTGAAAAGAAAGAACACAAAGTAGTTTTAGATTTATTCAATTACAGTGACTATGAGTCCAAAGATATCCAATCGGTTTCTCCTGATCAACTGTCTTTACTTGAAGACATTGAAAGGATCGATATAGATCATCTTACACCCATCGATGCCTTGTTATTAATTAGACACTATCAATCTATTCTTAAGAAAAAGTAGGTTTCATTATGCCAATGATTCGCCAAATGGATCAACGACTTGCCAATATGATTGCTGCTGGAGAAGTTGTTGATCGCCCAGCATCCATTGTTAAAGAGCTCGTTGAAAACTCCATCGATGCCAAAGCCACATCGATTTCTGTCGAAGTTTTTGACATGGGCATGTCACTCATCCGAGTGATCGATAATGGTATTGGGATGGATCAAGAGGATGCACATCTTGCGTTTCATCGACATGCAACCTCGAAAATAAAAGATGAATTTGATTTAGGTCATATCAAGACCTTAGGATTTCGTGGTGAAGCTTTAGCAGCGATTGCTTCAGTATCAAAAGTGACCTTAAAAACAAGACAAGAAGATCATGAAGGTTTTATGGTATATGTCGAAGGAGGCCATTTTATCAAAGATGGACTTGCGATGCTGAATCGAGGCACCATTGTTGAAGTCAAAGATCTTTTTTACAATACACCTGCTCGTTTTAAATATATTAAAAGTGATCTTTCAGAAAAAACAATGATTACAGATATTTTTGATCGTCTTGCTCTCGCTCATCCTGAAATTAGATTTCAACTTTATATCGATCAAAAACTCATGAAAGAAACCTATGGCAATCTCAATTTTTTTAGTCTGATTGATCAAATCTATGGTCCTCGGATGACCAAGGGTATGATTACGTTTAAAGAAATCGTTCAAAAAATGACAATCGAAGGCTATTTGCTATCACCATCTATTGCACGCTCAAGAAAAAAGGATATTTCCATATTTGTTAATGGTCGTTTCATTAAAAACTATGCCCTCATTCAAGCGGTTGTCGATGGCTATCATTCGTATATGATGGTGGGAAAATTTCCGATTGCCATGATTCATATCACCCTTGATCCATCACTTCTTGATGTCAACGTACATCCCCAAAAGTATGAAGTCAAATTTGTCAATGAGATGATTCTAGCCTACCATATCGAAGGCTTTGTAAAAAAAGCATTAATGATGGAAAAACATGATATTCCGCAGGGTTTAGAAAGCATTCATAAAGCTATGGAACCCAGTGAAGTATATACACCATTGGCCATGAGTTTTGATAACATTTTTCTCGAAGAAAATGATCTAGCAGATGATATGCCTCATAAACGATTACCTGAATTACTCTATGTAGGTACATTTGCAGGAACCTACTTACTTTTTCAAAATGAAGAAGGCTTGTTTTTAGTCGACCAACACGCAGCCGCAGAAAGAGTTCGTTATGAGCATTACACCAAAGCTCTTGCACACCCGACATTTGCAACCAAAATGATGTTTATTTCACATCCCCTATCCATAACTTCTGAGGACAAAGCATTTCTCTTATCCCATAGAGACCAACTAAAAAAATTTGGATTTGAGTGGGACCAAAGTCAAGAACTTATCAGTATCCCCACATGGCTAGAAGAAGATGAAATAGAGCTTGCGTTAGAGTCGATGGCAACCATGCTTGAAGAAAAAAACACCATCGATTTATCACATCTACGTGATTCGCTAGCTAAAGATGTCAGTTGTAAAGGTGCCATTAAGGCAAATAAAGCCTTGAGTATCCTCGAAATCAATCATTTAATGAATGAACTTTCGTCCTGTGAAAATCCGTATCACTGTCCACATGGTAGACCTACCATTGTCCGTTTAACGAACTATGACATTGAACGCATGTTCAAACGGGTGGTCTAATGAAGAAGTTCGTGATTTTAGTAGGGCCAACGGGATCAGGCAAAACAGGATTATCTATCCAATTAGCCAAACACTTTGGTTTTGAAATTATTAATGGGGATTCCGTTCAAGTATATAAAGGTCTTGATATTGGTTCGGCAAAGATTAAAGAAGTAGAAAAAGAGGGTATTATCCATCATCTTATTGACATCAAAGATCCCCAAGAGCCTTACAGTGTTTTTGATTTTCAACGTGATGTTCGAATGTTGATTGAACACCTCGAAAGACCTTTTATTGTGGGTGGTACGGGGTTTTATATCAACGCAGCTATCAGTGATTTTGAATTCATAGAAGAAAAAAGAGATCTTGATTTTGACCGAGCACATGATGGTATTTCCAATGATGAACTTTATGCAAAATTGATCCATTTGGATCCAAATGTTTCGATTGATCCCAATAATCGAAGACGAGTATTACGAGCGCTCGAGCAAGCCCTTCAGGGGACTCCTCGTTCAACAAAAACGAAAAAAAACGAACGTCTTTACCAGCCGCTCATCATCTATCTAGATGTCCCTAAAGATGAACTTGTAAAAAGATTATGGTTACGTTTAGAAAAACAAATCCATGATGGATTTATTGACGAAGTGAAACAATTAAGAGATCAAAACATCCATTTAAATATGATTGGATACCGAGAAATTGACCAATATTTATCTGGTGAATTCACTTATGATGCAATGAAGGAAAAAGTGATTAAAGCATCCAAGATGCTAGCCAAAAAACAAAAAACATATTTCATCAATCAGATGAAACCGCTCATTTTAGATGCATTATCACCTACATTATTGGAAGATTGCATCAAACATATCAAAAATTATCTGGAGGAAAATTAAATGAATGTACCACGATTATTTCATGAACTTTATGGAGAAAAAACGACAAAAAAAACTTTATATGGTTCACTTTTCGTTGGCTTTTTTGCCACATTGTTCATAGGTGTTGTATTTTGGAGTTCATTTGGTGACATAGCATTATGGAGAACGCTATTGATCTTATTTTTCACGTTTGATATTTTTGCAGGCCTAGTTGCCAATTTTTCAGAAGGAACCAACAAATATTATCAACAAAGACCTCGTTTATCACGTGTATTTATTGTCATTCATGTACACCCGATTTTACTCACCTTATTGGCAGGTGAACCCTGGTTGACCGGTCTTTATATCTATGCATTTATGCTAGCTACAGCTACACTGACCTATGCGATTCAAGGCCCCAATAAACAAACCTTCTTTGGCTTTTTTCTCACCTTGATCGGTGTTGCTCTTCTTTTGACCTATTTTCAACCACTTCCAACCTTTTTGGATATCATTTTCATCGCGTTCAATTTTAAACTCATCTATGGGTTTTCTGTCAATCATTATCGGAATCAAGCATGAAAATCTATATTATTGGTATGCCTGGTTCAGGAAAAACAACCATAGCCAAATACCTTGCCAAAGAATTGAATTATACGTATTACGATCTTGATGCCATGATTGAAAAGGAAGCACTCCTTTTTATTGAAGACATTTTTGAAAAATATGGCGAAGAAACATTTCGTCGTCTAGAAACAGAAGCTCTAGAGCACATTCCTCAAGGGGATTTAGTCATTGCATGTGGAGGCGGAATTGTCACGAATAAACAAAACAAGACATTGATGGATGGATTAAAAATATACCTAGATACCGATCTTGATGTGATAAAAAAACGATTATCTAACGATTATCAACGCCCTTTATTAAAGAAAAAAACGTTAGAACAACTCTTTGATGAACGCTATTTAAAATATCAAGATTTTGCAGATGTTGTTGTGTCCAATAACGTCGAAATCGATACAACGGTAAAGGTCATCATGAATTATTTATCTTCAGAGGTGATGTCATGAAAATACTTATTTTACACGGTCCGAATCTGAATATGCTAGGTAGACGCAATCCTGAACTTTATGGATCATTTACTTTGGATGATCTTTATGAGGAACTTGTCGATCAGTATCCATCCGTTGATTTTACTTACTATCAATCGAATCACGAAGGTGAACTGATCGATGTCATTCATGAATCGATGGATGAGGACTATGATGGACTTATCATCAATCCAGGTGCGTATACACATACATCGATTGCGATCAGAGATGCTCTTGAACTGATTGAATTTTTAAAAGTCGAAGTTCATTTATCGGATATTTCAAAACGTGAAGCATTTCGACAGGTAGATATGATCAAAGATGTCTGTGATGCATGTTTTATGGGTAAAAAGATCGAATCTTATTTTGAAGCTATTGAGTACATCCTCAAGAGTAAAGAAAATAGCCAATAACAAGGAATAATACTTCAAAAAAGTGATTTTTTGTTGTGCAAGTCCGTTTCTTCGTGTATAATGAGAACGGCAAAAAAACCTGATAGGAGTGATCATTATGATCAGTACAAACGATTTTAAAACTGGACAAACCATATTATACGAAGGAAATATTTATTCAGTCATTGAATTTTTACACGTAAAACCAGGGAAAGGTGGAGCTTTTGTTCGAACCAAACTCAGAAACTTGCGCACCGGGTCCATTACAGATGTCACATTTAACGCAGGAACGAAAGTTGATCGTGCACAAATCGATAAAATATCGATGCAATATCTTTACGCAGATGGTGATAAGCACGTCTTCATGAACACAGAATCCTATGAACAAATCGAAATCCCAAAATTTCAAATCCAAAATGAACTCAATTATATTTATGAGGGATTATCGGTGGATGTCATGTTCTATGATGGCACAGAAATCCTTGGGGTATTACTTCCTGATAAATTAGCACTCGAAGTGGTAGAAACGATGCCAGCGGTCAAAGGGGATACCAAAGGGAATGCCATGAAAGATGCTTGGTTACAAACTGGACTCATGGTTAAAGTTCCTATGTTCATTGAACAAGGTGAAAAAATCATCGTCAATACCAATGACGGAAATTACGTTTCAAGAGATAAATAACTCAATGATTAAATGAGCATCTAAAAAAGATGCTTTTTTATTGAGTCTCTAAACCAAACATATGAATATATGTTATAATCAAACGGGTGATGACATGGAAAGATTACAAAAAGTTCTCGCACAATCAAATATCGCATCAAGACGTAAATCAGAAGAAATGATTCAAGCAGGTCGAGTCAAAGTGAATGGTGAAATCATCACTGAACTCGGTTTTAAGGTGAATCCCAATGATGTTATTGAAGTTGATGGATCACGTATTGAACGTGTCGAACACTACTATTTTCTCATGAACAAGCCTACAGGGATTGTATCTACTGCATCGGATGAAAAAGGAAGGAAGACCGTTTTAGATCTTTTGAGCGAAGAGCATCGTTCCCTACGTCTTTATCCCGTTGGACGGCTTGATTATGATACAGCTGGTTTACTCATAATAACCAATGATGGAGAACTCACCCATATCCTTACCCATCCAGAGCATGAAGTCGAAAAAGAATACTTGGCTCGAGTCGATGGCATCATCATCCGTAAGAAGATCGTTGAACTCAGAAATGGTGTCAAGATTGATGGTGATTATTTAGCTAAACCAAAAGAAGTTAGACTCATTGAACTTGACAAACATAATCAAACATCACTTATATCCATGACTTTAATCGAAGGTAGAAATAAACAAGTAAGAAAGATGGTTGAAGCCATTGGATACAAGGTGAAAAAATTAACACGTGTGCGTTATGACTTTCTCACTTTAGAAGGTATTGAGCGTGGAAGTTATCGTCCACTAAAAATTCATGAAGTGAAGAAACTTTATGGTAATTCGCTTCCAAAATCGCAATAAACACGTAAACAACGCATAAAACTATGTTATAATGGATGACGTATGGAGGAAAAACATGCCCGGTTTTAAATTAGCCATTGACGGACCTGCAGGATCAGGAAAAAGCACGATAAGTTCCTTAATCGCTAAACGAATGGGGTGGACGCACATCGACACAGGTGCTATGTACCGTGCGGTAACATTGTTAGCACTTGAACTCAAAGTGAATTTAAACGATGAAGCGTCTTACCGTTTTTTAGAAACCTCCAACATTCATTATGATTATGATAAGATATTTATCAACAATCGCGATGTGACAGAAGATATTCGAAGTGAAGCTGTCACCAACAATGTTTCCTTAGTATCTAGTTTCCCCTATGTAAGAAAAATGATGGTAGAACTGCAGCAAAAAGCTGCTGATTATGGCAACATCGTGATGGATGGTCGTGATATTGGAACTGTGGTCTTACCGCATGCAGATTTGAAGATATTTCTTACTGCAAACGTGGAAGAACGTGCAAAAAGACGCCTAAAGGAACATCAAAAAAAAGGAAAATCTTCTGAGATTACACAGGTGATTGAAGATATCAAAACCCGTGATCAAAAAGATTCCACTCGAAAAGAATCTCCTCTTCGCAGAGCAGAGGATGCCATCATCATTGATACGACACATTTAACCATTGATGAAGTGGTTATGAAAATAATTGAATTAACCGACAAAAAGGAGAACTAACATGGAGTTAAAGTTTTTGAAGCAGGGCTCGATCGTAGAAGGTACTGTCATCAAAGTTGAGTCGAACACGATTTACCTCGATATCCAGGCACAGACAGAAGGAAAAATCCACCTGGATAACTATGACAAACCCGCACCGGATTCATTTGAGGGTTTAGTCCAACTCGGACAAAAAATCAAAGCGCGTGTGCAGAAAATCACCGATGATCCTGCACAGATTCTTTTGTCACGCTTACCCCTTCTCGTTGAAGAGAAGTTTGAAAAAATCCGTGCTTTAGCTCAAACTGGAGAAACCATTCAAGCCAAGGTAAGACAAATTCTTGAAAAGGGTTTAGTCCTTTATTATCTAGAAAACGAAATCTTCTTACCTTATAGTTTGCTCGATTTTGATTTAGTCAAAGATAAAGATACCTTAAAAGGAAAAGTCTTAGAAGTACAGGTTATTGAAGCAACCCTCAAGGGTAGAAGCAAGCGTATTGTCGCATCCAGAAAAGCCATTTTCGAAAAAGAAAGACAAGCAGCCTATGAACAACGCCTAGCCGCACGTCAAGATGAACTTGAAGCGATCAACACTGGGGATATCATTAAAGGGATTGTCGATAAGATCGAACCTCATGCTGCAACCATTCGTTTTAGTCATGTCGTAGGGTTACTACGTATTTCACAAGTTTCTCATTATCGTATTGACAAGATTGAAGATGTGCTTCAATTAGGTCAAGAAGTCGAAGTTAAAGTCATTAAAAAGGAAGGCAATCGTCTTGATCTATCGATCAAAGCGCTTCAAAAAACTCCTTATGAAGCCTTCTATGATGAACATCATATCGGTGATAAAGTCACAGGACAAGTCTTTCAGAAACTCCCCTTTGGTATCATTGTTGAAGTGGCTAAAGATGTCAGAGGTCTTCTCCATAAGAATGAGTTCTCTTGGAATCCAAATGACAACTTTGAATCCTATGTGAAGATTGGTGATGAAGTGACTCTAGCCATTATTCAACTCGATTTAAAGAAAGAACGCATTGCATTATCTAAAAAAGCTTTAGAAGATAATCCTTGGAAGAATGTTACCCTCAAGCGTGGTGAAATCGTTGCTGCTAAGGTAACTGCACTTTCCAAAGATGGTGCGAAAGTTGAAGTTCAAGGTGTGGAAGGTGATATTCCTGCAAGTGAACTTTCAACAGAGAAAATCAGTCGCCCAGAAGATTATTTCGCTATTGGTGATGAAGTTCAAGCACTTATTACCGATTTAAATAAAGATCAATGGGTGTTAAAATTATCGATTCGCCGTATTCAAGAACGTGCGGAAAGAGAATCGTTTGAACAATATTTAGAAGATGACGATAAAGAAAAAAATGTCACCATAGGTGATCTCTTTGGAGAAAAACTTCAAAAGGGTAAAAAAAAGTAAGTTAAAGTAGGTTTTATTATGCCTTATAAGGTCGCGATTGTAGGCCGTCCCAATGTCGGTAAATCAAGTTTGTTTAACCGACTTATTGGTTCACGTCTCTCCATCACAGATGATCAACCCGGTGTGACTAGAGATCGAATTTATGCCAGAGCCGAATGGCTGACCAAAAATTTCCGCCTCATAGACACAGGGGGCATCGACTTAGGCGATGCCCCTTTTTTAAACCAAATCAAAGCACAAGCTCAGGTCGCGATGGATGAAGCCGATACGATCATTTTTGTCGTTGACGGTAAAAATGGACTTACAGATGCCGATTATTATATTGCAAAGCTTTTATATAAGACAGAAAAGCCTGTGATATTGGCAGTCAATAAAATTGATGATCTTAATCAATTAGCGAATACCTATGAGTTTTATGCGTTAGGCTTTGGTGATCCCATTGCAGTATCGACGATTCATGGGATTGGTATTGGTGATTTATTGGATAAGGTTATCGAACTTATGACGGATGATGACATCATCTATGATGATTCAGTCATCCAGTTTTGTGTTGTCGGTCGTCCTAATGTGGGAAAATCATCTTTGGTCAATGCCATTTTAGGAGAAGAACGCGTAATCGTCTCAGAAATTTCTGGAACCACGACGGATGCGATTGATACTCAATTTAGAAAAGATCGCAAAGATTATGTGGTCATCGATACTGCGGGAATCAAAAAACGTGGAAAAGTGTATGAATCTACCGATAAATACAGCGTCTTAAGAGCACTCTCAGCGATCGAAAGAAGTGATATCGCCCTTATAGTCATCGATGGTGAAGAAGGCGTGATTGAACAGGATAAACACGTTGCTGGTTATATCACCGATTACGGTAAAGGATGCGTCATCGTGGTCAACAAGTGGGATGCCGTTGAAAAAGATGATAAAACGATGAAAAAAATGGAAGATAAGATTCGTGATGAGTTTAAGTTTTTAGAGTATGCACCGATTGTCTTCGTGTCTGCGAAAAATAATCAACGAATTCATACCATTTTCCCTGCGATTAATACATGTTATGAAAACTATCAAAAGCAAGTTCAAACATCATTGATCAATGATCTCATTCAGGATGCAGTTGCCATGAATCCATCCCCTATTCATAATCACGGGAAAGCACAATTCAATTATGCGACTCAAGTGGCGATCAAACCACCAACGTTCTTGATCTATGTCAATAATCCAGACTTTGTCCATTTCTCATATGAGCGCTATTTACTCAATCAAATTCGTAGTGCCATTGATTTTACAGGAACACCGGTTCGACTTGTCTTAAGAAAGAAGGTGTAATATGAAGTTAAGTATTCTAGGCGGAGGTGCTTGGGGAACCACACTAGCCCAAGTCCTCGTGGATAACGGTCATGATGTTTTAATTTATGATGTGAATCCTAAAGCTGTATTAACGATAAATCAACACCATCATCCCTTTTTCGAAAATGAATTATCTGATAAAATTCGAGCGACAGAAAACATCCAAGCTGTGATTGACTTTTCACAGTATTTCGTATTATCTGTTCCTACAAAATACGTTCGTCCACTTCTTCAATCATTAAATCCTTTACTTCATGCACCATCAGTTTTTATCAATGTCTCCAAAGGGATTGAACCAGATACATTAAAGCGTATTTCCGAAGTGGTTGAAGAAGAGATCAGTATAGAACATTTAAGAGGTTTTGTTGTCCTAACTGGACCCTCACATGCAGAAGAAGTAATCTTAAGAAAACTCACTCTTCTTGTAAGCTCATCTAAAGATGAATCTCTAGCCAAAGAGATTCAATATATTTTTGCCAATGACAAGTATTTAAGAATTTATACGTCTTCTGACTTAATTGGTTGTGAAGTCGGTGGAGCTGTTAAAAATGCGATTGCAGTGATCAGTGGTGCATGTACCGGGTTAGGTCTTGGCGAAAACGCAAGAGCTGCGGTCATTACACGAGGCATTGTTGAAATCGTTCGAGTGGTTGAAATTATGGGCGGTAAAATGGAAACTGCATTTGGATTAACCGGTATTGGAGACTTAATCGTGACTGCTTCATCAGAAAATTCACGAAATTTCAAAGCTGGTCGAAAGATTGGTTTAAGGATGTCATTGGAAGAAGTTTATGCTACAGAAGCTCAAACTATTGAGGGAATTCGCACGATTGAAGCGATGCATCATCTTTCACAAGAACATAAAGTGGAACTCCCAATGATCAACACAGCCTATGAAATCATCTTTAATGGATTGCCTGTTGAAGAGGGATTACAAAAGTTATTATCCAGGGACTTAAAAAGCGAGGATTTTTGATATAATATCATCGGGGGGCGATATATATGAACAAAAGGGTTGCACAAAAACATTGGGTTTTTGTGCTTTTTATTATAGAAATAGAGGACTCTAGCCATGTTTAAACGTCATCCACATTGTAAAGCAGTACG
>QZKD01000039.1 GCA_003605085.1 Acholeplasma sp.
CATTCAACCTTTTTTAATCATGTCCTCTTATCACCTAAACAACCGTTTTCGTGATATTTTTTTTATTCTTTACTGCTTGACATATTTACCGGTTGCTTTATATGTGTGATTGAGATATTGAGTAATTGCTAAAGCAGCTTTCGCTCCTTCAGCAGCGGAAATAATGATTTGTTTAAACGGTTGGTTCGTGACATCTCCAGCGGCGAATATACCTGGAACATTGGTCATTTGGTTGGAGTCAACAATGATCTCATCTTGATCATTGACTGAGACTAAGTGTTTAATCCACTGACTTTTGGGGACAGTTCCGATTTCGATAAAGAGGCCATCTGCAGGGATATCATAAGTCTGATTCGTCGTTTTATCAAGGACATGAACACCCGTCATTTTTTCATCACCTAAAACTGAGAGTATTTGTGTATTCAAATGAACGGTTAATTTGTCAATCGATTGATGTTTATCAAGTAAAATTTGATCTGCTCGCCACTGACTGCGGTGAACAACGGTGATTTTGCTTGCCCATGGGACGAGGTCTAATACAGCTTCTGCAGCGCTATTTCCTCCTCCAGCTACTATCACATGTTTATCCTTGAAGAAAGGAGCATCACACGTTGTACAATAGGAAACACCTTTATTCGCAAGTTTATGTTCACCAGGAATATGAAGCATACGAGGTGCACCACCTGTCGCGACTAAAACTGTTTTTGTGAGTAATATCTTTCCATCGGAGAGAATCAGTTGAAAATCTTGTTGGATGCGTTTGATCGATTGGATATGACTGCCTTTAAAGATGGGAATCTCTAAACTGTTGATGTGGTCTAAAAACTTATGAGATAAATCTTTACCTTCTATCCATTGAAAGCCAAGATAGTTATCAACAGTAGATGTGTTGTGTAATTGACCACCGATTTCTGCGGTGATCACCCCAACATTAAGTCCTTTTCTTTTGGCATAGAGTGCGGCATTTAATCCTGCTGGACCACCACCTGCAATGAGCAAATCCCAATGTTTTACAGTGTCAAATAATGTCGTTTCTGATGTTTTTTCAACATGGAATTGGAACATGTTAACCTCCTATTTGATGCTTTTGACGACAAGCTCAAGTGCATCATGAATGTTTTCAAGTTTAATGTCGTTGTTTTTCTCAATGGTTTGGATCAAATTATTCGTAGTAAGAAGACCGATGGTCTTGTCAATCGTTGCGCGTACAGCTTTGAGCTGTGTGACAATATCCATGCAAGCAGTTTCATTTTCCATCATGTTGGCTATACCTTGAAGCTGACCCTGTGCGCGTTTAATACGATGAATGAGTGAAGGTTCACATTTCATCATCGTCACCTCTCTCTCATGATATTTTCCACTTATTATAATACCCCAGGGGGTATATTTTTTGCAAGACCTTTGCTTAAAAAAATATATAAAATAAATATTTAATGGCTATCTTTATGAAGAAGATCAGCAACTTTCTTCAAGTCATCATGTGCAAGACGGAATGTTATCCAATCCGATAGAGGTTTAGCACTTAAAGATGTATAAAAATCAATCGATGGTTGATTCCAAGATAGACACATCCAATCAAAGCGGGAACAATTATTTTTTACTGCAATCTCTGCAAGCACATAAAACAGTTTTTTCCCATAGCCTTGATGACGATATGCTTCATCAATAAAAATATCCTCTAAGAATAGATTGGCTTTACCCAAGAATGTTGAATAATTAAAAAAGTATAGTGCAAATCCGATCGGGACATGATTCACCTCAGCGAGAATCACATGAGCTTGTTTCTTATCAAAAATAGTTGTTTCAATATCTTTTATGGTTGCAACCATTTGGTTTTCAAGCTTTTCATAGATGGAGAGTTTCTTGATAAATGTATGAATGAGGGCACTATCGCTTCTTTCAGTGGTTCTAATCGTCAAATCATTTGCTTTTGATTGATAAAGTATCATATGATTTCTCCTTGTTTTAAGTCTATTTCTATTGTACCAAAGATGTCTTCATTCGCAAGTATTCATGTTATAATTGCCTAGAGAAGGACGTGACATTATGATTGTACTCGTTGGTGCAAGCGCAAGCGGTAAGACCGAAATCGCCAAAAAACTTTATCAAAACTATCACTATCATAAATGCATCACCACCACGACTAGACCTCCAAGATCCCATGAAATCGCTGATCTAGACTATCATTTTTTGAGTGAAGAAGCTTTTGATCAAAAAGTGAAAGAGGATGCTTTTTATGAAGTGTCTTTCTATCATCAATATCGCTATGGAATTCAAAAGAAGGATGTGCTCAAAGGTGGAGTGGTCATCGTGGAACCCCATGGGGCAAATACACTGATCAAAAAAGCCCCAAAAGAAGTTTTTATCGTCTATGTGGATACGAGTGAAGCGATGCGAGAAAAACGCATGATCGAACGCGGTGATCAACCATTAATCGTGAAAAGCCGTCTCGAAAATGATCGTCTGGTCTTTAATAAAGCGCTGATATCAAGAATCGATCTTATCTTAGAAAATGAAGATCACACCCTAGATGAACTTGCAAATATGGTCCATCACGCTTATCAAAACTTGCATCAAGGATCATAGGTTTACTTGTCACAACTTTGTCACAGGATAGACACAACTCTGACATACCTTTTCATTAAACTAAAGGTGAAAAGAATAAAAGAGAGGTTAATCCGATGAAAAAAGTTGTCTTAAGTCTATTTGTATGTGTACTCTTGATTTTACAGGGATGTAGCAGTGATGAATATCAAGTCACTTACGAGGATGAAGAAAGTCAAACCATCGTCCTTGCTGATGAACTATCACCTGTAAGAAAGATTATTTATGAAGTCAACATTTATGCCAATGTCAATGATCTCAATGATGCGATGAACTACATTAAAACATCGATGAATGATGATGAATGGTTTGATCAAGAAACGATTAATGATCATTCGACAAGTCTCGTAATTCGAATTAAGAGTGATCATCTAGAAAGTTTTATTGAAGCGATCAGGTCAGAGTTCACTGTCGAAAGCTATCAGATGAAAGCTACAGATATTTCTTTAAATT
This sequence comes from Acholeplasma sp., assembly GCA_003605085.1. Lineage (GTDB taxonomy): Bacteria > Bacillota_I > Bacilli_A > Acholeplasmatales > Acholeplasmataceae > Peloplasma. Next base: position 3,058 of record QZKD01000039.1, read on the forward strand.
ACCAAGATAAAACCAGTCAAATCCAAGCCATTGATTCACAAATAGACCGTTTGATCGAACTCTATGATGAGGCATCTCTTTCCGATATGTTGATCATTAATCAACAACTATCCAATCTCGAAATGGAAAGAAATCAACTTCAAGGTGAACTCAATCTCTTTGACAGTCTAGCAGATTACAGTGAAGTGAATTTAACCCTTTATGCTTCGGTTATACCAACAGAATCTCCCTTTATACAGCGTTTAGGTCGTGCGTTTTCAAAGGGATGGGATGGATTGATTCAATTTGGTCAAGGTTTAGTTCTTTTGATTGCGACCATGCTACCCTTCCTCATCTTCATGGGTACTATTGCGATTTTAGTCATTATATACATAAAAAAGAGAAACAAAAAAATGGATTTGATGAAACAAAAAAACATCTAGACATGAGCCAACACTCATGTCTTTTTCACTGTTTTACTTTGAATATCCAAATACTTGTGGTATCATAATAGACGTATGTCAAATCACACATGTCGAGGTCTATTATGATTATTGAACCATCCATTCGCTCAAACATATTCTTAAATGCGCATCCACTGGGATGTAAACAATTTGTTTTAGAACAAATAAAAGAAGCTAAACAATTTCCCGCATTTGATGGGCCAAAAAAGGTTCTCATCATCGGGGGTTCTTCAGGATACGGACTTGCTTCAAGAATCGCTCTTGCTTACGCAGGTAGTGCAGATACGATCAATATTTCCTTTGAAACCGCACCCAAAGCGAAACGTACTGGGACGGCAGGTTGGTGGAATAACATCTATTTTCAACAGTTTGCCAAAGAAACCCAACATATACATAAAGATTTTGTCGGTGATGCTTTTGGTTCTCAGATGAAAAGAGATGTGATTGAGTACATTGAAAATACATTTGGAAAATTGGATTTAGTGATCTATTCTCTTGCAGCTGGAGCAAGATTCAATGAAACCTCAGGCAATCTCATCAAGTCATCGATTAAAGCACTTGGCAGCGATGCAGTAGGAAAAACAATTGATCTTGCCGATTTAACCGTGAAAGAACTTGTGATTGGAACCGCGAAAGAAGAAGAAATTAACGATACAATCTATGTCATGGGTGGTAGTGCTTGGGAAGAATGGATTCATGCATTAGCCGATAAAGATTTACTTAATCCAGGATTCAAAACCATTTCTTATACCTATATAGGCGGTCCAACGACCGACAAAATTTATCGTGGTGGTACATTAGGAAAAGCTAAGGAAGACTTAGAACATGCTGCACTACGAATGAATAACTTGTTACGTACGCGTTATCATGGGGAAGCATTAATCTCGTCATCAAAAGCAGTCGTTACCAAAGCGAGTGTCTTTATTCCACAAATGCCTGTCTATGTTAGCTGTCTATTTGATGTGATGACAAGAAATCACACCCATGAAAGCATCGTTGGCCACAAGTATCGTTTGTTTAAAGATATGGTCTATGGAGATAAACGCATCATCGATCATGAAGGCCGTATTCGCTTAGACCATCTTGAAATGGAAGAACACACACAAAGAGAAACAATTCATATGATGACCACACTATCTGATGAAGAGATCTTAAAATTACCTGGAACACATATGTTTATCAAAGAATTTCATCAAATTCACGGATTCCATTTTCCAAATATCGATTATGACCAGGAAACTGATTTAGAAACACTTGGACAACTTCAACCCGAATAAAAAAAGGCATATGCCTTTTTATTTTAAGTGTGTGGTATGAAGTGGTTCATAAGTGAGAATTCCATTAACTTGGTGGCTTAAATAAAGATGAATCTTCTCCACTTTCCATCTTTGAAGAAAGCTAACTACAGGAAATACATAATCTTGGACGAGTTTTGCTTGTCTCACAAGGGTTAAATGAGGTTTTAGAGGTTTGATATCGTATGTGTAATGTCTACTGGAGAGCTCTTTTTTTAGTAATTGAGAAAGATGGAATAGATGTTCTTTTCCTTTATTGATTCCCAACCATACAATGGATTGTTCACCTTTACTAAAGGTTCCCAATTCATCGATACTCATTTCAAAGCATTTTTGTGTTGCGAGGACTTGATCAAGCATATGACCTAAAGGTTCGACTTGATCGACCGTGATTTCACCAATAAACACCAAAGTGAGATGAAGATTCTCTATTCTTGAAAAACGACCTTTGATCAGTTGAGATTCTATCTCTGATTTAAGTGATTCTACTGAACCTTTGAATTGTTCTGGGAATTCGATTCCGATAAAAACGCGCATGTTATCACTTCCAGTCCTATTTTACATGAAAAAAGATGCCCATAGTACGCTATAGACATCTTTTATTACTTATTCGGTTTTACTTTCTACAGCTTTATAGCCTAAGCGTGCGACTTGTTCAACGATTTTTTTATTGTCAACCAATGATTCATCATAGATGATATCGATTTTACTATCGGAAAGTCTGACTTCGACATCGCTCACACCTTTAGTTTTCGATAATAGTTTGGAAATAGCTGTTGAACAGCTTACGCAATGCATGCCGATGACGTTATATTCTGCTTTTTTCATCTTGACACATCCTTTCACTCTTATTTTCGCTATTTTTTATCTTTAATGCAAATATAATGCAACCTTACGATAAAGATTGTATCATGGACTGGACTTAAGTATAATAGAAGGTGTATGTGGAGGCTTTTCATGAGAAAAAACATGATAATGATTATTCTCTATTTTTTTATTCAAGGTATCGTTCATAACTTAGGGCATCCTGTCACGCCTTATTTTGTCGAAGATTTAGGAATATCAGATTACATGTTTGGTCTCTTTTTCTCTGCCATGTCTTTAGGACTCATGATCGGTGCACCATTGTGGGGGATTCTAAGCGATCGTGGTCACCGTAAGCTATATATCGCGATAGGGCTCATCATTTATAGCTTAGGTCAAATCGCCTTTGGTTATGTAGGAAATGCGACATGGATGGTAATTTTTCGATTGATTAGTGGTTTTGGTGTGGTTAGTGGTATCACGATAATGACAGCGATTGTCATTGAACAGACCCATCCGAGTGAACGTGCAAAATTACTCGCCTTTTTAGCTGCATCATCAACATTAGGTGCATCTTTAGGGTATTTTTTTGGGGGTCAGTTAGGTAAGCATATCGATTGGTTTTCCTTTTTGGGAAATGTCTCCTATGCTCATATCTTTTTAGTTCAAGGTCTTCTTAATGGACTCTATGTTTTACTCATAATACTGACACTTAAGGATGTCGAAGTAAAATTTGCTCCTCGTGAAAGAACATCGGTGTTTAAGGGGTTAAAATCATTATCTAAGATGGATTCAAGTTTACTTTTATTTATGCTTTCATTAACTCTTATGAACATCGGAAGTACCAATTTATCCAAATATATCGATGTCTATTTTAAAGAGCTAGGTTATACTACAGATGATTTAGGAACCTATGTGATGGTCACGGGTATCGTCTCTTTACTTGCAAGTATATTTTTAGTCAAGCATGTGGCCAAATTCAAGAAGCAGCTTGGATTTATTGGCTTCATTCAATTTTCGAGTGCGATTATCGTCTTCATTGTTTTCCGTGCCAATCAGGTATTGCTTGCCCTTTATACTCTCTATATGGTTTACGTTATCTTACGTACACTATATACACCACTTGAACAAAACTATATTGCCAAACAAGCCAAAGAAGGCATGTATGGAAGTGTCATGGGAGTACGTCAATCATTTGTTTCACTAGGAATGGTATTAGGTCCTCTCATCGGTGGATTTCTCTATGAAATATCACCTTTACTGCTATTCGATTTTAATGCGTTCACCTTTCTTTTAGGATTATTGCTTTTATATTTTGTTTGGCTGATCGAAATGGGAAGAAAAAAGAGATTAAATCAGGCTAATGAAATCATGAATGCAACAGCTGTTGATGATCTTAATTAACGACGAAACTTAAGTTTCGTTTTTTTATTTTTGTCTTTACTGTTCTAGATTATGTAAGCACAAAAAAAATCATGTGATTTTAAGTTAATTCCTTGAAATAAAAGCGCTTACATGTTAAACTAAAAGTAGTAAGTTACTATTCGTTTAGCCAAGTCTTTTTTTATGCTTTTACATGCGTTATTGTAGGATCGGATAGGTGCCTATGCCATACAGATTATGTAAATCAAATCCACATCATCGCACACTCTAGAGAGAATAGGAGTTCTTTTATGTCGCCTTTTACATCCCTTATGCCTATCATTGCCCCAGAATTATTATTACCTAAAAAAGGAATTGATCTTTCCAAATGGGCTGTTGTTGCCTGTGATCAATTCACCAGTTCTCCTGAGTACTGGAATGAACTCAAAAGTTATATTGATAATGATCCATCCACATATAACATGATTCTTCCAGAGGTCTATCTAGAAGTGATGAATGAAGACACAATTAAACAAATTCATCAGTGCATGGACAACTATTTGAAAGAACAAGTTTTACAATCGATTGGACCTTCCATGATGCTGATCGAACGCATCACACAACTGAGCAATCGTCGTCTTGGACTCATTATGGCGATCGATCTTGAAGCATACTCCTATGAGGAAGGTGCGAAACCACTGATTAGAACAACTGAAAAAACGATTGTTGAACGTATTCCACCTCGCGTAAAAATACGTGAACATGCCCCTCTTGAACTCTCTCATGTCATGTTGCTCATGAATGATGAAAAATATCATATCATCGAACAACTTTTCCAAAAAAGAAAAGAGTTTCAGAAACGTTATGATTTTTGTTTAAATATGTTAGGTGGTCATTTAAGAGGGTATCAAATCAGTGATGTTGATCCCTTAATAGAGCAATTTAGAGTTCTCATTGATGATCCAAACGACCCGTTACTCTTTGTTGTAGGCGATGGTAATCATAGTCTTGCTACCGCTAAAGCACATTGGGAAAATGTTAAAAAAGACCTTCATAGCGATGAACTAAACACTCATCCTGCACGCTTTGCTATGGTTGAAGTGGTCAATATTTATGATTCGGGATTGTCATTTGAGGGAATCCATCGAGTTTTATTTCATACCGATGAGGATTTTTTAATCGGTTTATTTCATGCAGTAGATAAGGATCAAGAGACGTTTGTTTATCGAAAAGATCTTGGCAAGGAACCTTTCTTTATTCCTGAGAATACTGCCGAAGCCTATGAACAAATTCAAAGTTACATCGACCATTATTTAATGACGCACAAGAAGACAACCATTGACTACATTCACGGTGAAGATGAACTCATCAGAATTTGCAATACACATCCTCATGCGATTGGTATCAAAATGCCAACCATACAAAAAAAGGATCTATTTCCATTTATTAAGACCGGTAAAGTGCTCCCTAGAAAATCTTTTTCGATGGGAAGTGCTACAGCAAAACGGTATTATATGGAAGCAAGATCGATTAAATAAAGGAGAAAAAAGATGAACCGAATTTACAATTTTTCTGCAGGACCCGCGATATTACCCGTAGATGTCCTCAAAGAAGCAGCAAACGAAATGCTTGACTACCAAGGCAGTGGTATGTCTGTAATGGAAATGAGCCATCGCTCTAAGATCTATGAAAACATTATTGATGAAGCTGAAAAAGACTTAAGAGATCTCCTTCACATTCCAGATAATTACCATGTCCTCTTTTTACAAGGTGGCGCGACACTCCAATTTTCAATGGTACCCATGAATCTTCTCAAAAATGGAAAAGCAGATTATATCAACACTGGCGTTTGGACTAAAAAAGCGATTGAAGAAGCGCGTAAATATGGTGATATTCACGTCGTCACCTCATCTGAAGATAAGATGTTTTCTTATATTCCTGATCTTTCTAACTTACCGATCAGAGAAGATGCAGATTATGTCTATATGTGTGATAACAATACGATTTATGGAACCAAGATCAAAACACTTCCCAATACCAAGGGAAAAGTCTTGGTCTCTGATGCTTCTTCATGTTTTCTTTCAGAACCTATGGATGTGTCCAAATATGGCGTAATCTTCGCTGGTGCTCAAAAAAATGTCGGTCCTGCTGGAACGGTGATAGTTATCATTCGAGATGATTTAGTTCGTAAGGATATTGATCCAAAGACACCGATCATGCTACGTTATGATATCCATGTTGAAAATAAGTCTATGTATAACACGCCACCCACATACGGCATTTATCTTTGTGGTAAAGTATTTAAATGGTTAAAGAAAATTGGCGGTATTGATGCTATCCATCAGATCAATGTTCAAAAAGCTAACCTTTTATATGACTATATTGACCAATCGAAGATGTTCTTTGGCACAGTGGATAAGAACTCTCGCTCTTTAATGAATGTTTGCTTTAAGACAGGGTCTGCTGAACTGGATGACCTCTTTGTCAAGGAAGCAAAAGCCAATGGATATGATAACTTAAAGGGACATCGCAGTACCGGTGGTATGCGTGCATCCATCTATAACGCAATGCCCATCGATGGTGTGAAAGCACTCGTTGAATTCATGAACGCTTTTGAGAAGAAACATGGGTGATTTTATGAGACATATTCACTGCTTGAATAAAATATCTCCGGTGGGTCTAGAATCCCTTCCTAAAGAGTATGTACTTTCAGATCAAATAGATGGATCTGATGCGATTTTAGTCCGTAGTGCTGCTATGCATGAAATGATTTTACCCAAAACAGTGCGTGTTGTTGCTCGTGCAGGTGCAGGAGTCAATAATATCCCTTTAGATCTCTTTGCTAAACAAGGAGTTGTCGTTTTCAATACACCTGGTGCAAATGCCAATGGGGTCAAAGAGATCACAATCGCTGGTATGCTTTTAGCATCACGCGATATCATTGGTGGAAATCGTTGGATAGAGGAAAATAAAACGGACACTGACATAGCGAAAACAGTAGAAAAGATTAAATCAAATTATGGTGGAACTGAAATCAAAGGAAAAACCATAGGAATTGTCGGTTTAGGTGCCATCGGACATGAACTCGCAAAAGCATGCGTTGCTCTTGGGATGAACGTTATTGGTAAGGATAAAGAAGGTGTTTCCTTAGAATCATATGACTTACCTAAAGAGATGGTCATTGTCCAAGATATTGACAAATTGTATCAGTCGAGCGATTTTATAAGTCTCCATCTTCCTTTAATTCCTGAAACGAAGGGTATGATCAATCAAAGAGCATTTAAGAAAATGAAAGATGGCGTGATAATCTTAAATTTTGCCAGAGATACCCTAGTCAATGATGACGATTTAGAAGAAGCCATCAAGCAAAAGAAAGTCCGTGCGTATGTCACAGACTTCCCCAATCCAAAGACTGTCAATATGCCAGGTGTGATTGCGATTCCTCATTTGGGAGCTTCAACAGAAGAAGCAGAAGATTTATGTGCCACGATGGCCATTCATCAAACAGTCCAATTTCTAGAGTATGGTAACTTGATCAACAGTGTGAATTTTCCAAATGCAAGTTTAGGCGACAAAAAACATCACCGTTTAACTATCTTAGGTGATGTGAGTATTGATCCTTCAAAGATTCAAAAGATACTTGCAACTCAGACAATTTATCAAAGCATCGTACAAACCAATGGGAAATATTCGACGATGATCTTTGATCTATCACAACCTCTTGATGACACTAGAAAGAATGAAATTATTCATCTACCAGGAACCATTCGAATACATACATGTTAAATAGGTGCTCAGCACCTATTTTTTTGCTCGAATGACTTCTGTATATGCCATGATTAATGGACCAACACCTTTAGCATCATTTTGGACAATGGGTTCAGATATGTAATACGAATAACTTCCATCGCGTCTAAGGTCATTTTCCGGTCCTAGACCTGCGACTAAACAAATCGATCCCAACTGTAGTTGTCCATCTTTTTCGTTTAAATTAAGCGTCACAATTCCATCAAAAATATCTAAACCAATCGTTTGATATTGCTTTGGAAGCATACCTAGTCTGACACCTTTGAGAAGAGCATAACTGATGAGTGCTGAACCTGAAGTTTCTAAGTAGTTCCCTTCTTTATTTCCCAAGTTTACCACTTGATAAAACATATGTGAGGATTGATCTTGATAAGTCAGTAATCCTTCAACTAAGTCTTTAAGATAAGCTAGTAAAATTTCTTTTTCTTCAGATTTATAATCCATATAAGCATACACATCCACTAAAGAAACGATGTACCAACCGATTGCACGCAACCAGAAATTTTTCGATGTCCCAGTGTGTGGATCTGCCCAAAAAATGGTTTTTGAAGCATCATAACCATGATAATAAAGTTTTACTTTGGTATTGAACATCCGGTGGTGGACAGTTTTGAATTGATTTAAAATATCGTCATAAAGCTTAACATTACCAAAATGGGAGATATATCGTGCATAAAATGGTTGTGCCATAAATAATCCGTCTAGCCAAACTTGGTTTGGATAGATTTTTTTGTGCCAAAAATTACCTTCATATGTTCTCGGTTGATGAAGAATGTGTTGATAAGTAAAATGAATAGCTTTTTGATATTTTTCTTCTTTAAAAAGATCATAAAGATCAAAAAGAACTCTACTTTCACATATATCATCAAGATTAAAATGGTTTATATCGTAACCTTTAATGTGTCCTTGATCATCAATGAATGTATCGATGTAGGATTTAACAAAATGGATATATGTACTTTCATTGGTTTCTCTATACAGTTCAATTAATGAAATCATCATGCATCCATCGATGTAATTCCAATGAGGCTTTTTACCCTGCAATAGGAGTTCAATGTTCCATAAAGGTCTTTCAGGTGTGGATTGATTGACTAAACGTTCGATATATTTTTGGATGATTGGATACATAGTATACTCCTGTTTATTTAATAAGAAGCAATCGATCCATCACATCGTTTTTCGGTGCCACCGACATAAACTCCAGTGATCGGATCTTTTAAGATAATTTGACCTCTTCCAAAATGACCAAGATTGGATTCATATGTGATTTCATGGCCTTTACGAAGGAGCCCTTCAACCATTTTTGGACTAAAATCAGGTTCAACGATGATTTTTTTACCTTCAACCCACATGAAACGTGGTGCATCAAGCGCTTCTTGAGGGTTCATATTGAAATCAATCAAGTTCATTAAAACCTGAACATGTCCTTGAGGTTGCATATACCCCCCCATGACACCGAAAGGTCCTAAAGGAATCCGATCCTTCATTAAAAATCCTGGAATAATTGTATGATAAGGACGTTTTTCAGGGGAAACCACATTGGGAGACTTTGGATCTAATGAGAAATTTAACCCTCGATTGTGAAGAGCAATACCTGTTCCAGGAATTACAATTCCTGAACCAAAGCCCATGTAATTTGATTGGATCATCGATACCATATTTCCCTCTTGATCCGCGACTGCAAAATACACTGTGCCTGAATTGATGGGTCTACCTGGCTTTGGGTCAATCGCGTTGGTTTTAATTTCTTGAGATCTTTTCCACGCATAGTTTTTTGAAAGAAGGGATTGAATGGATGTCTTCATATGTTTGGGATCAGCAACATATGTCATACCATCAGCAAACGCGAGTTTGATCGCTTCCATTTGACGATGATAGGTCATAATCATTTCTTTATCTTTATAAGTAAAATTTTCTAAAATATTGAGTGCCATAAGGGCGATAATTCCCTGTCCGTTGGGTGGGAGTTCATAAATATCGTAACCACGATAATTTGATTTAATGGGTTCGACCCATTCTGGAGAAAAAGATTCTAAATCCTCTTTTCTGAGAAAGCCATCAAAATGTTTTGAAAATTGATCGATATGATCAGCAATTTTACCACGGTAAAAAGACATGCCTAATGTATCACCAATCTCTTCAAGTGTATTCGCATGATCCTTAAGATAAAAAACTTCACCTTCTTTTGGTGGGATCATCTTTTTAGTAAATGTTTCAAACCAGGGAGAGAACATCTCGTGCTGTAAATTCTTTTGGTAAATTTGAGTAGCTTTTTGCCATGACTCAGCAATCGTCTTTTGAACGACAAAGCCATGACGTGCATAATCGATTGCTGGCTTTAAAGAATCTTTAAGGGAGAGTTGGCCAAAACGCTTGGATAGTTCCGCCCATCCTGCAACAGCACCTGGTACCGTGACTGGAGTCAATCCATAGGTGGGCATCTTTGACATTTTTCGTTTCATCAGTGCTTCCAAAGACAACAATTTAGGTGCTTGACCACTTGAATTTAAGCCATATAACTGGTTTTTATACCAAACAATCGCAAAATTATCGCCACCTATACCATTGGATGTCGGTTCGGTAACTGTCAGGGTACTCGCCACTGCAATGGCAGCATCGATGGCATTTCCACCACGTCTTAAAATATCAAGACCTGCTTGGGCGGCTTGTGGTTCAGAGGTTGCAACCATGCCATGTTTAGCATAGACCACATGGCGTGTGGCTTGAATTTTATGACTCATTGGAAATCACCTCATGTTTTTAGTTCTATATCTTTATTATAAACGATACATTTTATAAAACCACATTAAAAAAAGAGCAAGTATGTGCTCTAATTTTGTTTGCTAGCTTTTCTTGCTTGAACTGCCCAAGTAATCAGTGCTGAAATCAAGGCGATGATGAGTGAAAACACACCAAAGACAGTATAGATGACATCAGCAAAACTACCACCTGTGGTACTCACGGTTTGTCCTAAGATAATCATAAGTAAACCAAAGACGAAGAAGAATGATGAGATAAACCACGCACGTTTCTTCTTTATAATCGCTAAGTAAAGCGTACCTAATAATCCTAAACTTGAGAGAATAAGTACAATAATTGTAAATGGATTCATGTCTAACCTCCATTCTTGATTATAACTGATTCATTTTGAATTTCAAAACAAAAAGTGTAGAATAATGACGTGGACATTTCTTATCCTGAACGCTTTTTTTTCTTCATGTTATAATAGGAACGTATGAGGTAAACTTTATGAAGACGATTGTGTATTCCAATGATACACCTATCACACATTATCTAATTGAAAAAGATCCGAAATTGTCCAAACTTTTTCAACGAAAAAAGCAGATTCTCGTCACACTCAGTGATGACTATTTTTTATCCCTTGTCCATACGATTATTGCCCAACAATTATCGAGTAAGGTTGCATCGGTTATTTCAAAGAGACTAACCGATTATTACAATGAACAGATTACTCCAGAGATGATTCTTTCGACTGAAGATGATAAACTTCGCCCACTTGGATTGTCCCACCAGAAAATCAAATACTTAAAGAGCTTAGCTGAATGCTTGGAGACTGGCAAAGTTCATTTTAATGATATCGATAAGATGGCCGATCAAGAAGTGATCGATATGCTCATCCAAATTAAAGGGATTGGTATATGGACTGCACAAATGTTTCTCATGTTTAGTTTAGGTAGAGAAGATGTATTTTCTGTACTTGATTTAGGACTAAGAAATGTGGTCAAAGATTTATATGAAAATAAAGATTTAACCAACCAACAAATAGAGACCATTTCACTACAATGGGCACCCTATCGAAGCATAGTCTCTCACTTTTTGTGGCATGCCTACGATGGGATAGATGAATAAAAAGATGATAGAAAAGAGGAAACGATGATGGTATATGATCTCATTATCACGATATTTGGCGCAACCGGTGATTTGACATCACGTAAACTACTACCTGCATTTGCCAAATTATATGGTGAAAAACAAATCCCTGAAAAAACGAAAATCATCGCTTTAGGTCGTCGTCCATATACGGATGAAAGTTATTTAGAAACTATGATGCAAGCAGGAAAAATTACTCAAGGAGAAGAGATTCTAAAAGAACTTGTGACCTATTTTCCTATGGAAATTACCGAAGAAGATGGCTACAAACCATTAGTTTCGATGGTTGAATCACTTAAGCATCAAGAAACTAGAGAACTGTACTATTTAGCGATTGGTCCAGAACTTTTTCCGATCGTGACGAAATACATGAATCAATCATCACTTGTCATTCAAGGCAATGCGAATCAATCAATCGTTTTTGAAAAGCCATTTGGGCATGATCTTGAAAGTGCACGAGCGATCAATGAAATGCTATGGCGTTATTTTGATGAAAAACAGATCTATCGTATTGATCACTACTTGGGTAAAGAAATGATTCAAAATATCATGATGGTACGCTTTGCCAATCGGATCTTCGAAGAAATTTGGCATAATCGTTCCATTAAAAATATAAAGATTATCGCCAAAGAAACAGAAGGCATCTTAGGTCGTGCCGGGTATTATGATCAATCCGGTGCACTCAAGGATATGGTTCAGTCGCATCTTTTACAAATGCTTTCTTTAATCGCGATGGAACCACCATTATCCTATTTTTCAGATGATGTCAAAGATGAGAAAGTCAAAGTATTAAAACACGTGACCTTCGATAAGGATAGTCTTATTTTTGGTCAATACAAGGGATATCATGATGAAAGCAATATCCCTAAAGATTCTCAGACTGAGACATTTGTCTTTTTGAAAGCATTTGTTAATACCCCTCGTTTTAAAGGTGTCCCTTTCTATTTAATGACCGGGAAAAAACTCGATAAAAAGGAATCGTTAATCATTATCGAATTTGAAGAAACAAGTGAACAAAGAAAGTGGAATCTCCCCTTATCTACGAATAAACTTTATATTAAAATTGCCCCCCTCGATGGCGTGGGATTAGTCTTGAACAGTAAAGTACCAGGACTTAGAGATGATGTAGAAGAAGTTGAACTCGAGTATTGTATCGCCTGTCATGCAGTGGGTAATCTTTCTGAAGCCTACGAAAAGCTGATTAAAGATATTACTGGACATCATAAAACTCTCTTTACTCGCTGGGATGAGATTGAGTTCTCGTGGTCTTTGATCGATCATATTAAAAAATATCAAAAAGAACCGATATCCTATCAAGATTATGAGGACTTAAAGCCATTAATCCAAGATTTAACAGGAGAACTGATGCCATGAAAATCTATGATGTATCTATGCTCGTTAAAGAAGGGATGCAAGTCTATAAAAATAGTCCCAACAAACAACCTGTTTTTTCCAATCATTCCAACTTTGAGACATCCAGTGCTTACGAAACCAATGTCAAAATAAACCTCCACACCGGAACGCACATGGATTTTCCACTGCATATGCTTAAAACAGGCAAAACCTCTGATTCACTAGATTTACACCGCTTGATTACTAAAGTCAAGGTCTTTGATCTTACCCATCTAGAAGATGGCATTACCGATCAAGACTTGAAAAATTTAGAAATAGCAAAAGATGATTTTGTGCTCTTTAAGACAAGAAATTCCTTTGAAGATACGTTTAATTTTTCCTTTATTTACCTTAAAGAATCAGCTGCAAAATATCTTGCATCATGTGGTATTTCAGGTGTAGGTGTGGATGGTTTAGGTGTGGAACGTGATCAAGCAGGACACCCAACACATAAAATTCTTATGAATCAAGAGATCACCATCATTGAAGGATTGCGTTTGAGCCAAGTTCCTGAGGGATCCTACATGATGTTTGCATTACCGATAAAAATGCCCCACGTCGATGCATTGTTGCTATCCGTGGTGCTAGTTGAGGGGCTCTATGATTCGATTAGCGACATTATCAGATCTTGATCAGATATGGGCACTTCGCCTAGAAACCAGTGCACTTTTAAAGTTAAGACATATTGATCAATGGCAACATCAAAATCCCAGTAAAGAAACGTTCATCAACGATATCAAGTTAGGTGAGTTTTTTGTGTATGAAAAAGAGGGCATTATCATAGGAATGATTGCCATCAAATCCGGAATTGAAAAAACGTATTTAACGATTTATGATGGTGCTTGGGGATATGAGTTACCCTATTTGACTATTCACCGGTTAGCCGTGAAAAAAGCTCATTTAGGGACAAATATTGCCCATGAACTTCTCGTATATGCTGAAATGGTTGCTAAAGACAAAAGAATTAACTATATAAGAATCGATACCTATTTCACTAATATGAATGCGATTAAACTCTTTAAGCATCATGGATATCTTTTACGTGGGTGGATTATTCTTGAGCCTGGTGAGGGTGATTTACGAAGACTAGCCTTTGATAAGAAATGGAAGGACTAAATGAATATTTTTATCGATGAAACATTTTTCAATCCTAACCTCATGGAACAGTTTAAAAACGAGTTCCCTAATTTTACGTTACTTTTAGACCCTATGGATTATGCGAAAATAGATATTTTGATTGCATCCCCCAAAATGATCCAAAAAAACATAATCGACCAGATGCCCAATCTAAAATTTATTAAACTATTGACCGCTGGATATGATACCGTTGATTTAGCGTATGTCAAACAAAAACACATCCCTATCGCCTACGCCAAAGATGTCTTTAGCATTCAAATCGCAGAAGATGTTTTTGCGAAAATCCTCTATTTTAATCGGAAACTCGGTTCCTATCATGAACTCTCAAAAAATCATGCATGGACGTTTGTTCCATCTCGTCATGAAATCTATGGTCAGACCGTTTTGATTTTAGGAGCTGGATCGATCGGAAATGAAATTGCCGTTCGAATGAAAGCATTTGGAGCTACAGTCATCGGATATAAAAAAAGACCGCTTCAAGATCATCTATACGATGCGATGGTTTATGACATGATTCACTTAAAACAGGTACTAAGAATAACAGACTATGTTATCGTTTGTCTTTCACTCAGTAAAGAAACCTATCACTTTGTGAATGAAGATTTTCTTCAATCGATGCATAAGGATGCACTTTTGATCAATATCGCTAGAGGAGACATCATTGATCAACAAGCACTCATCGATGCATTAAACAAAGATATCATTCGCGGGGCTGCACTCGATGTCACATCCCCTGAACCTCTTTTGCCAACAGACCCACTCTGGCAAGCCAAAAACATCTTTATCACACCACATCAAGCATCCTCTTCACCGATGATGAAAAAGCGTTTGATGAACGAAGTGATGGAAACCATGAAAAACTACATCGAAGGAAATCCCTTATCCAATCTGATCCCTTAGCCTATGATAAATCATAGGTTTTTTATTTAACGTGACCGCTTACATTGATTTTTGTATTGACAAGTTTATCTTTTGTGATAGAATAAACACAGGCATATGATTTGAATATCAAAACATTTGAAATGCCGACAAGGGAGTGATGCTTAAAACAATGAATCGTTATGACCAGCTTATACAAGAATTTTTTTGCTATATATGATTTACATTTAAGTTTCCATAACGATCGGTAGTTAACATCTTGAGAAGATGAGATATTTATATAATATCGAAATTAAAACATCTAATCTTGATGCTGGAATGATGATTAAAAAATTTGAAAAGTGAAATGGTACATATATATGACAATTAAAGAGATTCAATCAATCATCAAGGATTTTGAAACGTCTTCACTCATGACCTTAGAACTTGAGATGGATGGGTTTAAACTCAAGTTATCGAAAAACAAAACCCAAGAAGTTGTAATGAATGAACCTAAAGGAGAACCAGTCAAACCCCAAAGTGAAAAACCTACCTCACCTCAACCTGTTCAACTCAATCATCAAATGATCATAAAATCACCACTCGTTGGTACTTTTTACGCATCTTCAACTCCCACTGGAAAACCATTTGTGGAAGTTGGACACCATGTGAAAAAGGGCCAAGTCGTCTGCATTATTGAAGCGATGAAAATCATGAATGAGATTACCTCACCTTATGATGGAATCATAAAAGAAATCTTTGTCAAGAATGGCGAAGTTGTCGGCTTCAATCATGGTTTGATGCGTGTTGGTGACGCCAATGAAAAATAAAATATTAATCGCTAACCGCGGTGAGATTGCGGTTCGCATCATACGTGCAGCGAAGGAACTCGGGATTGAGACCGTCGCTGTTTACTCGACCGCTGATGAATCTTCGCTTCATGTCAAACTCGCGGATGAAGCGATTTGTATCGGTGAAGCACGAAGTAAAGATTCCTATTTGAATATGAACAGTGTTTTATCTGCAGCGATTTCCACAGGATGTAATGCCATTCATCCTGGATATGGTTTTCTATCAGAAAATTCTGCCTTTGTTGAGATGGTAGAACGGTGTAACATTACCTTTATTGGACCTAGTTCCAAGTCGATTGCACAAATCGGTGACAAGTCATCAGCACGTGCAATCGCGAAAGCCAATGGTGTACCCATTGTAGAAGGTAGTGATGGCATATTAGAAGATGTCCATGAAGGACTAAAAATAGCGAAAAAAATTGGGTATCCCGTCATGATCAAAGCTTCCTCTGGAGGAGGTGGTCGTGGAATTAGCATCGTGCGTTCAGATGAAGAATTCCTGAATGCTTTTGAACGTACCTCAATGGAAGCAGAAATCAGTTTTGGTGATAAATCCCTCTATATTGAAAAATTTATTGAATCCCCAAGACATATCGAAATTCAGATCATTGCAGATACATTTGGAAACATTGTTTCCTTAAATGAACGTGATTGCTCGATGCAACGACGCAACCAAAAAATGGTTGAAGAGACACCATCTCCTGTCATGAATGACATCTTGAGACGTAAAATGAGTTTGGCTGCAGTTAAACTCGCTAAAGCGATCAACTATGTCAACGCAGGGACGATGGAGTTTTTAGTCGATTCTAAAGGAAATTTCTACTTTATCGAAATGAATACCCGTATTCAAGTCGAACATCCCATCACTGAAGCGGTGACTGGCTTTGATCTAGTTAAAGAACAAATTCGTATTGCCTACGGCAAGGAACTTTCGTTTAAACAGCGAGACGTCAAAATGAATGGCCATGCCATCGAGTGCAGAATCAATGCTGAGCACGCGATGAAGGGTTTTGTTCCCACACCAGGTAAAATCAATAACATTTTATTCCCAGGCGGTATCGGCGTGCGTATCGACACGCATATTTATCCAGGATACGAGGTCCCTCCTTTCTACGATTCAATGATTGCTAAATTGATTGTTCACGCACCGACACGAAGAGAAGCGATTAAAAAAATGAGGGTCGCTTTAGAACAATTTGTTGTCGAAGGAATCCATACCAATATTGACTACCAGTATTTAATCATGCATAATACAGATTTCATCAAAGGTCAATACGATACTGGTTTTATCGCACGCTTCAATGTGCTAGTGGAGGCAGAGAATCGTGAATGATTTTATCAATGAACGGAAAGCTAAACTCGAAGATTTTAAGAAAAATATACGTAAGAAAACTACTAACTATGCACCGGTGGATATTCCCGATGGTATTTTCATTAAGTGTGATCAATGTGGTGCAGCGATTTATGAGAAAAATTTAGAAACGAATCAACTCATCTGTCCATACTGCGAGTTCCATTTTCGCATGGGAGCTGATAAACGTCTAGATCTAATTGTGGATACTGGATCATTTCATGAAATGGATCGCTTGATGACTTCAAGCAATCCTTTAAGCATGCCTGATTATGAAGATAAGCTCTCTATTGGGAAAAGACTCACGAAACGTGAAGAAGCCTTTCTTTCTGGGACAGCCACAATTGTGGGAACAGAAGTAGCGATAGGTATTTTAGATAGTCATTTTATGATGGGAAGTATGGGAAGTGTTGTGGGAGAAAAAGTCACACGATTGATTGAACATGCGACCAAAAATCGACTTCCACTCATCATTTTTTCTGCCTCAGGTGGTGCCCGTATGCAAGAGGGTATCTTATCATTAATGCAGATGGCAAAAACCAGTGCTGCTCTTTACTATTTTGATCAAGCAGGACTTCTTTATATTAGTGTGATGACTAACCCTACAACGGGTGGTGTGGCCGCATCTTTCGCTTCACTGGGCGATATTAATATCGCAGAAAAGTCATCCTTGATCGGTTTTGCTGGAGCTAGAGTGATCAAGCAAACCATTCGCCAAGACCTTCCAGAAGGTTTCCAAACCGATCAATTTCAACTCGAACATGGCATGGTTGATCTCGTGATTCACCGTAAAGATTTACGCAAAACACTCTATAAATTACTTCAATTGCATAGCGAAAGGAAGGATGGATGATGATGCATTCCGCATGGGACATAGTAAAACTTGCGCGGCATCCGAAACGTCCGACCGCGCAAACTTTAATTAAAGAACTTTTTCCGGATTTTATTGAACTGCATGGGGATAGGCAATTTGCTGATGATCTCTCCATTATTGGGGGTATCGGAACCTTTAATGGGATTGCGATGACCATCATTGCTGAAGAAAAAGGGATGGGAACGGATGGCAAAATTCGCCATAACTTTGGGATGCCTCATCCTGAAGGATACCGAAAAGCCCTTCGTCTTATGAAGCAAGCTGAGAAATTTAAGCGTCCTATTCTCTGTATTATCGATACACCAGGTGCCTATCCTGGAATCGGTGCTGAAGAGCGTGGACAAGCGCAAGCGATTGCGAATAATCTAAAAGAAATGATGGGATTAAAAACTCCCATTCTCGTTGTTATTCTTTCTGAAGGTGGATCTGGTGGTGCACTTGCCATCGGTGTTGGTGATGTTGTTTTAATGTTTGAAAATAGTATTTACGCCATATTATCCCCTGAAGGCTATGCTTCGATTATCTACAAGGATAGTCAAAAAGCTGATTTAGCAGCTTCACTTATGAAACTTACCGCACAAGATCTTTTAGATTTTGGCGTCATTGATGAAATTATTCCTGAGCATGAAGGATTACATGTCGATCAAGATTTTGGCATGAAAGAACTCAAGAAGAGTTTGACCAAGCATCTAAAAAATTTAATGAAAGAACCTCAAGCATTACGTCTTGAACTACGTTACCAGAAGTATCGCAAGATAGGGGTTGTCATTGAACAACAAGGAGAAAATGATGAATTATAACCCAAGCAAAATAAAAGTCATCTCTGCAGGTAAATATGTACCTGAGACGATAATCACCAATGAAGATTTAGAAAAATTAGTTGAAACCAATGATGAATGGATTGTCTCACGTACTGGCATTAAGCGGCGTCATCGTGCTGTTGATGAACTCACAAGTGAAATGGCCACCAAAGCAGCAAAAAACGCCATTGAACGTGTCAATTATGATGTCAGTAAAATTGATTTGATCATTATGGCCACCATCACAGGTGATCAAATGACACCCTCAACGGCAAACTTTATCCAAGCACAGCTTGGTTTAACTCATCATGTCATGAGTTTCGATATCAATGCGGCATGTACTGGATTTGTCTATGGCTTAGAAGTGGCTGCTTCCTTACTTCAAACAGGACGTTTTAGAGCAGCGCTTGTGATCGGTGGTGAAACACTCACAAAGATCGTTGATTATACCGATCGTAATACATGTGTACTCTTTGGTGATGCTGCGGGAGCAATGATTCTTGAACCTGCGTTTCATGAACATCATAACGCTTATTTCTTTAATGCGGCACGTGGCGATACCAACAGTACCTTAACCGTTGTCAACAAGATTAAAATGGATGGCAAAAAGGTCTATCAGTTTGCAGTAGATGCTATGGAGCAAGCCATTCATAAAGTCCTTGATGATGCGAAATTGGATATTTCAGAAATTGATATGATCATCCCACATCAAGCCAATGAACGCATTATTCAATCTGTATCAAAATCCACAGGTATTCCCATGGAAAAATTCATGTTAAACCTTGCTGAATATGGCAATACCTCAGCAGCTAGCATACCTTTGACGATTGCTGAGTATTTTGATCAAAACGAAATCAAAGGACAAAAGATTTTACTCGTAGGATTTGGTGGTGGCTTTACTTGGGGTAGCGCCATTCTTCAACTTTGATGGGTGAAACTCAATGGCGAAATTAGCATTGGTCTTTTCTGGACAAGGGAGTCAATATATTGGGATGAGTGTTGATTATCTAGATCACTTTCTGGATCATGAAAAAATTGGAGAAGATGTTTTAGGTTATTCTCTCAGAGATATTTTGCTTGATCCCGAAGGACGGATCCATCAAACGGAATTTACACAACCCTTAGTGTTCTTAACCTCTGCACTAGGATATGAAGCTTTTAAATCTTTACATATCAAACCAGAAGCAGTGTTAGGTTTTAGTTTAGGAGAATATAGCGCACTTTATGCTTCTGGAATTCTAAACTTTCGTGATGCATTATCACTGATTCAATTTCGTGCTAAGGCTATGATGCAATGTGCCAATGAAGAAGAAGGTGCAATGGCAGCGATTCTTGGCTTAAAAAGAGATGAGGTCGAAGGTATATGTCATGAAGCGAGCCAAACATATCCCGTCTGGGCTGCCAATTTCAACTCACCCATCCAAACGGTGATCAGTGGTACCAAAGAAGGGGTTGGACTTGCCATTGAACTGGCCAAGCAAAAAGGAGCAAAAAGAGCGATTCCTCTACAGGTTTCAGGTGCTTTTCATTCCCCACTCATGGCAAAAGCAGGTGTAGCATTGGAGAAATTCTTGACTCAAGTCAAATTTCAACCATCCACACTTCCGATCTACATGAATGTCACTTCATATCCACTTAAAGATGACCAGTTAGACGATTTACTCGTCAAACAAATCCAATCTCCCGTTGAATTTGAAGCATCGATTCTGCATATGAAGGAAGATGGATTCACCCACTTTTTAGAAATCGGTCCTGGTAGTGTCTTGACAGGACTTATCAAAAAAATAGATAATAGTCTCGAAGTCTTTCATTTAGATCAGTTAAGTGAACTTAAAGACGTGAAAGGATGGCTAAATACCCATGGATTTAACCAATAAAGTCGCTCTCATCACCGGAGGAGCACAAGGTATTGGACGCACCATTTCATTAGTACTCGCTAAGGCAGGTGCGAAAGTGGTCGTCAATTATAACCGCAGCGTGGATCAAGCAAAATCACTCGTGGAAGAAATCGAAGCCTTCGGTGGACAAGCATTAGCTGTCCAAGCCGATATTTCTAAATATCAAGATGCAGAGCGCTTAGTTCAGACGACCGTTCAAACCTTTGGTACGCTCAACATTTTAGTTAATAATGCTGGAATCACCGATGATGCACTACTGCTTCGTATGACGGAAGAGCAATTTGATCGCGTGATCAATACCAATTTAAAAGGAGTATGGAACATGACCAAACATGCCGCTAAAATCCTTTTAAAAGCTGGATATGGTCGCATCATTAATATTTCATCCATCTCTGGAGTTTTAGGTAATGCAGGTCAGTCCAATTATTCATCTGCTAAAGCAGGTGTCATTGGAATGACAAAAGCTGTGGCACGTGAATTTGCTTCCCGTGGCGTTACCGTCAATGTGATTGCTCCTGGATTTATTGAAACCGACATGACAAAAAAATTATCAGAAGAACAAGTCACTTTGTGGGCAAACCAAATTCCTTTAAAACGTTTTGGTCAACCGAATGATGTGGCGCAAGCTGTCTTATTTTTAGCAAGTGAACATGCAAGTTATATTACCGGCCATACCCTAGAGGTTGATGGCGGTTTAGTGATGTAGGGGGAATTATGAAAAGACGTGTTGTTGTCACAGGTATGGGACTGGTATGTCCAGTGGGAAATACCGTTGATGAATCCTTCAAGAACCTTATTGAAGGAAAAAATGGAATTGATTTTATCACACTATTTGATGCATCTAATGACAAAGTCAAAATTGCAGGTGAAGTCAAAAATATAAATTTCGAAGAATTTATTGATAAAAAAGAGATCAGACGTGCCGATCGTGTCACCAATCTTGCACTCGTTGCAGCTCATGAAGCGATTACTCAAGCGAATTTCTTAAATCATACGTATAATCCATTTCGGATTGGAACCTATGTAGGAAGTGGTATTGGGGGATTGACGACGATTTATGAAGAAGTAAAAACAGCAGTTTTACGTGGTCAAGACAGAATGTCACCCTTCTTTATTCCCAATTCCATTATCAATTTAATCGGTGCAAAAATCGGGATTAAATATCAAGCTAAAGGACCCAATTTACCTCAAGTTACGGCATGTTCTGCCGCAACCAATTCGATTGGTGAAGCATTTCGTGCGATTCGTGATGGGTATCTAGATGCGGTCATCACCGGTGGTGCTGAAGCACCCATCAATGAGATTGGTGTCGGTGGTTTTGCGAGTTTACGTGCCTTAAATTTCTCGAACGACCCCAATCAAGCTTCTGTACCCTTCGATGTCAGACGAAGTGGCTTTGTGGTTGCTGAAGGCGCGGGAATTCTTATTTTAGAAGATTATGAACATGCGATGAAGCGTGGAGCTCCAATCATCGCAGAAATGGTTGGCTATGGAACCACAGCAGATGCTTTCCATATGACTGCTCCCGATGATGAAGCAAGTGGGATCACAGAATGTTTAATCCAAGCGTTAGCCGATGCTAACCTTAAAAAAGAAGATATTGATTATATCAATGCCCATGGTACATCCACTATCCTTAATGACAAACTTGAAACATTAGGCATTAAAAAGGCTTTTGGCAAACATGCGTATGCACTAAACATTAGTTCAACCAAATCGATGACAGGTCATGCATTAGGGGCTGCTGGAGCGATTGAGACGATTGCTGCCATCAAGGCACTCATCACGGGGGATATTCCTCCCACAATCCATTTAGAACAGCCAGATCCAGAATGTGATTTGAACTACACACCAAATGTTAGTGTGCATCGCGATCTCAATTATGTGATCAATATTAATATCGGCTTTGGCGGACAAAACGCAGCGATTATCTTTAAGAAGGTATAATCTATGAAATTAACAAAAGAAGATATCAAAAAAATCATTCCTCACCGCGATCCTTTTCTATTTTTAGATGAGATTATTGAACTCGAAAGTTTGAAATCCGGCATAGGGATTAAACATGTTAAAGAAGATGACTTTTTCTTTGAAGGGCATTTTCCAGAAAAGCCTGTGATGCCAGGAGTCTTAATCATTGAATCTTTAGCACAAGTAGGTGCTGTCATTTTATTATCTTCTCCTGAGTATCAAGGAAAGATTGTCTATTTTACGGGGATTTCCAATGCAAAATTCCGTAAAAGTGTTCTTCCTGGAGATACTCTAGAACTGCGTTGTGAACTGCATAAGATCAGACGTGGGTTTGGTTTTGGGCATGCAGAAGCCTATATTAAAGGTGAACTCGCTTGCGAAGCAGATATTTCATTTGCAGTGGGACAATAAATGATTCCATATACATTGCTTGAATTTGAAGAACTGACATCCACTAACGATTTTCTAAAAGAAAATCAGACGTATTTTCCTCACTTTACATGGATCCGCGCGGATGTTCAAACCCAAGGTCGTGGTCAATATGATCGAACTTGGCAGTCGAATAAAGGAGAAAATCTCCTTTTTTCAGTCTTATTAAAACAAGTTCATGCCAATGATTCAGATGCGATGAAACGATGGATCATGGATACCATGATCGATGTATTGCAATCTTTTGGAGTTTCACCGCATTTCAAAGAACCCAATGATCTTTATGTCAATGATCAAAAAATATGCGGGATATTAATCGAATCTATGTCAATGGAACACGTTTTTGACGTTGTCATCATAGGGATAGGACTCAACGTTAATCAGATGTTATTTCACGGTATAAATGCGACATCAATCAAGCAGCAAACAGGTTTATCATTGCATTTACGCGATTTATTCATTTTAATAGTTGAAGCGATGGCTAAAGCCTATCCAAGATATCTATGACAACCGTCAAGCATCTCATTCGTATCGGTATGTTTGCAGCCATTTTAGCGGTGTCTGTCTACCTTATCCCACCGATATTCATGCCTTTTATCCATGTAAGTGTGACCATTCAAACACTCATTATTTTTTTGATTGGCTATGTGCTAACACCTAAAGAAGCTTTTTTGTCTGTGATGATTTATATCATCATAGGTGCCATTGGTTTACCTGTTTTTAGTGGTGCTCAAGGTGGAATCACCCATCTTATTGGCCCAACAGGTGGATTTATTCTATATTTCCCCGTGATGGCTTATTTTGTTTCTGTCACGAAAAAAGCTTCAAAAGGCTGGTTTTATCATTTTGTAAGTGGGTTCATCATTGGCATTTTAATGCTTTATCTTTTTTCCAATCTGTGGCTTAGCTACTCGCTTGGTATCTCCTATTTTCAAGGCTTAATAGGGTTGGCAATTTTTATTCCATTTGATATAATGAAATGGGCATTAGCGTATTTAGTGTATCGCCGTTTTCCGGTTCACATATTCGAATAACATATAAAGGAAGATGATTATGCATTCACGGACAGTAAGTTTTCTTTTGATCATGCTTATCTATGTATTGGCACTTATCGTGGGAATTTTTGGGTTCTATTTAGTGCCAGATTGGATGTTTATCTACCGCTTTTTACTTTTAGATATCCTAGCCACGTTAGTGATTTATTTTTTCTCACTACTTTTGAAAAACGCTTCTTTGTATGATCCATATTGGAGTGTTATCCCTCCTTTATTGTTAGTTTTTGCAGCATGGTTTTATGGATCATGGTCGATTCATGTCATGTTGATGATTTTTGCTATATCTATTTGGGGTATCCGGCTTACCTATAATTGGGCAAGTCTTTGGACAGGATTTGGTGAGATGGATTGGCGCTATATTCAAATGAAAGAAAAAGCACCTCACCTTTTTCCACTGACCAATCTTTTTGGTATTCAGTTATTTCCAACACTTATTGTCTTTGTGCAATTAAGCCATGCACTCATGGTGATAAGCGATAATCAAGGAGCACTTATCTTTACACTAGTAGGTGCTTTTATCATTATCATATCTGCCATGATTCAGTTGGTTTCTGATCAACAGATGAAATCGTTTAAGAAAAATCATCAAGGCGAAAAAGTATGCATCGATGAAGGTCTATGGCGATACTCAAGACACCCCAATTACTTTGGTGAAGTCATGGTCTGGTGGGGACTTTATCTCATTTATTTTGGATATGCAAAAGGGTTTGATATCATGATCATCGCTCCATTGATGATGACATCGCTCTTCGTATTTATCAGTATTCCTTGGATGGAAAGAAAAATATTAGCAACACGACCCGAATATAAAGCCTATCAGGCAAAAGTATCGATGCTCATTCCATTCTTTAGAAAAAAAGAAATCGATGAATCAACCACCGAATTGGCTTGACAAATGGATGATTCGTGCTATCATACTTACAGGGAATGAATGTCTCCCATCGTTAATTTACGAAAACCGCGAAAGCTAATGACTTCTACAACACCTTGTTGTGGAGTCTTTTTTTTAGGAGAAAAAACATGCTATTATCTGTTGCACTTATTGTTTTAATGGCTTTACTTTTAGGAAAAATACTAAAAACAATACATATTCCTCCCATTTTAGGCATGCTCTTGACGGGTATTCTTTTAGGTCCTTTTGTTTTTGATCTTATCGATGATCGCATTTTATCGCTATCGAGTGAACTTAGACAAATGGCACTGATCGTCATTCTTTTAAGAGCTGGTTTAGCCCTAAAACTTGAAGATTTAAAAAAGATTGGTCGACCTGCTTTACTCATGAGCTTTATCCCTGCGACATTTGAACTTATTGGAGTTCTCATCTTAGGACCTCTTTTACTCGGTCTTAGTTTTCTTGAAGCTGCCATCTTAGGAAGTATATTAGCTGCAGTATCACCCGCAGTGGTCGTACCTCGAATGCTTCATCTCATGCAAAGTGGATATGGAAAGAAGAAACATATCCCAGAGCTCATTCTTTCAGGAGCTTCACTGGATGACATTTACGTCATTATCTTATTTTCAAGCTTTCTTCAATCCTACCTAACAGGTTCTATCTCCTTTAACCTCTTTTATCAACTCCCTTTATCGATTCTTTTCGGTGTAGGTCTTGGATTGTTGATCGGATTACTTTCAGTTGTCTTTTTTAAACGATTTCACATGCGTGATACGATGAAAGTATTGATTCTATTTTCATTAAGTTTCCTACTTATCACACTTGAAGTTACCCTTAAACCATGGCTTTCTATCAGTGGTTTACTCTCCGTTATGGTTTTAGGTGGGATGATTCATCATATGTATCCAGAATTAGCAAAAAGACTTGTGGGGAAGTTTGAGAAAATATGGGTGATTGCTGAAATTATGCTCTTTGTTTTAGTCGGTGCTGCAGTCAATATCACGGTGGTTTCTGATCTTGGTATTCAAGCGATTTTTCTTGTTTTTGGTGCTTTAGTTTTTCGAACGATAGGAGTTTTTGTAGCACTATTAAAAACAGATCTTATCATGAAAGAGCGTCTTTTCGTTATGATAGCCTACCTACCTAAAGCAACCGTTCAAGCTGCAATTGGGGCGATTCCACTTGCGAGTGGTATTCCATCAGGAGATCTCATGCTTTCAGTAGCGGTTCTAGCAATCATCATCACAGCACCTTTAGGTGCTATAGGGATTGATCTCACCTATTCAAGGTTGCTTCCTCAGGAAAATTGAGTCATTTTTAAGTAAAAAAGAGTACAATAGTAAGAGAGTATCACTTTTCTGTACCGATTTAGTACAATTAGTGATAAAATATTAAGGGTTTATAAAGAAATAAGAGGAGATCAAACTATGAAGCGAAACAAATTCATCGTCATCGGTTGTGGCAGATTAGGGGCAAATATTGCGACCAAAATGTCAGAAATGGGCGAAGATGTCATCATCATCGATTCCACCGAAGATTCCTTTAGAAAACTCCAGGATTCTTTTACGGGTTACGAAACCGTAGGTGATGCGACGGACTTAGCAGTCTTGGAAAATGCCTACATCAAATATGCGAACACCGTAGTTCTTACCACAGATAGCGATAATACCAATATTTATCTAGCACATATTTGCTATTATGTTTATAATGTTCCAAAGATCTTTGTTCGTCTTTCGGATACGGATAAAGGACGTCTACTTGAAGGAACATATATTAAAGCTATTTATCCATTTAAACTCTCCTTAGGAGAATTTATGGATCAATATGAAGAGGGGGATGTCTAATGAGAGTCGTCATTACAGGCGGAAAACATGAAGCCGATTACATCGTCCAACGATTAAAAGAAGAACATCATCAGCTTATTGTGATCAATAATGATCGTCAATTTGCTGAATATATTAGTACCAACAATGATATCCAAGTATTCCCTGGCGATCCTACAAAGTCTTATACTCTGTCGGATGCTGAATGTGAATATGCCGATGTCCTTTTAGCGTTATCGGATAGTGACACGGATAACTATATTACGTGTGTCACTGCGAAAAAATTATTTAACATCCGCAAAACTGTTGCAAAGGTAAGAAACCCCAAAAATGTGGATTTATTCAAAAAACTTGGTGTAGATTCTGTCATTTCTTCAACCTATCTTATGGCACAAAGCATTCTTAATGAATCTTCCGTAGAAAATATCATTAAAACACTTTCTATTGAGGATGAAAAGATTGTCATGATCGAAATCGGTGTTGAAGATGATTACGCGATTGAAAATCAACGTATCATGGATGTTACTTTCCCAAGAAATATCAATATTAGCTGTATTTTTAGAGATCCTCATGTCATTATTCCTAAAGGGGATACACGAATAAAAGCAAACGATAAGCTCATCATTATCACAACACCTTCTGAAAAAGAAGAAATCATTGACTTCATTCAAAAGAAACGATAAATTATGGACAAAAAATCACTCCGTGGCTATCCGTTAATCGTTAGCTACCTAGGCTTATTTTCCATCTTAATCGGGATGATAATCATTTTTCCACTGATCATGGTGGCTTTTTATCATAATGAAGTGAACCAGATCAGATATTTTCTACCTCCAGGACTTATATTGATTCTTTTTGGGTATATCTCTAAATTTCTTTTTAGAGGGTATGAAAAAGAACGGCTTGAACGACACCAAGATGCCATTTTAGTGGTTTTACTTTGGATTTTCGCCATTTTTGCTTCGGCAGTTCCATTTATTTTAACTGGAGATTATAATTTAGCACAAGCAGTTTTTGAAACCTCGTCGGGGTATTCAACCACAGGACTTACTGTCGTCGATGTGACACAAACATCACACGTATTTCTCTTTTATCGCAGTGTCTTACAGTTTGTCGGTGGTGCTGGATTAGTGTTAGTATTGACAGCAACCATCTCTGATAAATTCGGAATGCGTATGTATAATGCAGAAGGACATCCCGATAAACTCATGCCTAATCTGATTCGTTCTGGACGATATATTTTAGCTATATATCTTGGGTATGTTTTCCTTGGAACGATACTTTATATCATTTTCGGAATGACACCATTTGATGCGATTAATCATTCTATATGTGCGGTAGCTACCGGAGGATTTTCCACCAAAGCAGCAAGCATAGGCTATTATCAGAGTGTGCCAATCGAACTTGTGACTATATTCTTAATGATTGCAGGTGGAACCAACTTCTTTGTTCATCTACTGATCATCACCGGGAAATGGAAGAGTGCACTCAAGCATATAGAAACAAAATCCTTCTTTATTATCGCGTTTATTGGTGTTGTCATTTCGACATTATCGATTATTGGGTATTCCAATGAAACTTTTGGTCAATCCCTTCGTATCGGAGCATTCCATTTTATTTCCGCACTCACGGGAACTGGTTACCAAATTATCCCCTCGTTTACGGCACTTCCTGCAGTCTTCTTTGGTCTCATTATCATCGGTATGATTATGGGAGCAGGTATCGGTTCGACTTGTGGTGGTTTGAAACAATATCGTGTGGGTCTTGGAATCAAGTCGATTTACTGGAGTTTTGCTGATAAGATTACTCACAAAAATGTCATAAAAAAGCATTTCATTAACCGACTAGGTAATAAAATGATTGTTACGGTAAGTGATATCGCTGAAAACTTCTCATTTATTCTCGTTTACCTCGTCTTTTTAATGGCTGGAACTGTGATCTTCAGTGTATATACAGGACAGTCAATGCAATTTGCTTTATTTGAGTTTGCATCTGCTTTAGGAACCGTCGGTTTAAGTGTGGGGATTACAGGATATAATGCACACCCCGTGATTCTTTGGACATCATCCATTGGTATGTTCTTAGGTCGTCTTGAATTTTATGTCTTCTTCATAGCAATCGCTAAAATTATCATCGATACAAAGCGTCATATCAAACATTCAAAAGAACATTAAGCACCGAGGAATCGGTGTTTTTTTTCACATTCAATTCGCTTAAAACATGCTAAAATAAGGGTAATCATGCAACTTATCGGACTTGCTTGCATGTCATCTTAAATCCCTTGTGGACTGAATTTGGTTGTACTATACTGATGATAGGAGGAACTCAGATGTTAAAAATCATTTGGAATCGTGAGGACTTTGAGAAAATTAGCGACAAGATCCTAAGCGAATTCAACATCCAGGTTACTGATGATCCAAATGAAGTGCCCGAACATAAAGTCGGTTTGCTGTTGGATAGTGATAATGTTGCTATCATTGAAAAACTCATCAAAAAATTGATGATGGAAAAGCAAACGATGATTTTCCCCACACAAAGTGGTTATCTGCAGATCAACGTTCAAGAGATTAATTATCTTGAAGCATTCGGTGATGATATCTTTATGCATGTTGAACATGATCAAAGTCAGCAGATTAAGCAACCTCTTTATCAACTTGAAGGGATGCTTAAACCCTATCACTTCATCCGTATTGGGAAATCATTTATCGTCAATGCAAGTAAAATCAGATACATTCGCACAGCATTTAATGCGAAGCTTGATCTCGAATTACTTGATGGCACACATCTAGAGGTTTCGCGTTCCTTCGTAAAAGACTTTAAGAATGCGATTGGCATTCAAAAAAAGGAGGATTAGTCTATGACAACCATGGGATGGATTTTCGTTGGCATCTTAAGTTTCACAGGAATTTATTTTATTACTCAACTCGTTCGCGATATTTTATGGAATCGCAAGCTTAATGTTTTTCACAAATCAGTAGGATCAGCCATCACAAAAGCACCTGTGCTCTTTTGGGTTAAGCGCTCATATGGAGCGGTGATCGCCGGTCTTTTTGTTTTGACAACGGTATTTTCAGGGGTATTCCAAGAACCGTATACCCTAAATGATCGCACATTACTCAATGCGAAACCTGTAGGCAATCTTGCGACGATGCAAAGTTTAATCGAAGATTCCCAACAAGGGTATTGGAATGACGGATTCTTTAGAGGAGATATTTTAGCTCCTGAAGCCATGGAAGATGCTACTGCGAATGCAGGTGACGATTCCAACTCCGTCGAACGTGATTACATCGATACCAATGTCCAAGTTGAGGGTGTTCAAGAAGGTGACATTGTCAAAACCGATGGGTATCATATCTATTACGCATCTCGTTATTATAATTCCTTAAGAGTCCTTTCAGTCGATGATTTTGGTATGGTTACGGTCGAAGCTGAAATCGATATGGGTAACCTTTATACCGATCAGATTTATATTACCGATACACAACTTATCGTGATCGGTTACGTCTATGAAATGATTCCTTATGTCTATGAAGATGGTAAGGACTATTATGGCTGGGCGTATACGTCATTTTCAGGTGCGGTCTACATATATAACCGCGAAACCTTAGAGCTTGAATATTCACTTGAAACCGATGGCAATTTCTATGAACATCGTTTGATAAATAACGCACTATTCTTAATTGCCAATAAATCGATCTATGGCGATGACTTAAGACCTGTCTTCGAAGAAAGAGAAGGTGATGTCACTGAAACAACCACTCTTGATTATCGTGACATCTATTATTTCGAAGATATTCCCGTCTATGGAATGACCGTGTTTACCGGAATTAACTTAACGGATTACACGATGAGTTCAGAAGCTTTCTTAGGGTATGTTTCTGAAATTTATGCGAACACAGAAGCGCTTTACACCGCATTTAACTATACAGACTATACACCTGAAGATGATGAAGTCACCGATAGTTTCTGGTATCAATCCAAAGTTCAAATTATGAAGTTTAACTTAGATACTGAGCATGCAACGATTCATTATGCCGGTCAACAAGTACTTCCTGGTTATGTTGGTGATCAATATTGGATGGATGAACATGAAGGATTCTTCCGCGTCGTGACGTCCTCTTGGAATCCTATTGTTAATCAACTTTTCATCCTTGAAGAAGATAATGATACCGATACACTCAATCTTGTAGGTTCGATTACTGAAGATTTAGGTAAAGTCAACGAAACGGTTAAAACTGTACGTTTCAATGGCGATTTAGGATATGTGGTCACCTTTGAACAACAAGATCCGCTCTATACCATCGATCTATCCGATCCTACAGAGCCTACTATTCTATCCGCGATTGAAGAACCAGGATATAGCACCTATCTTCATGTTTGGAATGATGCTGGAGATCAATTGATTGGTTTTGGATTTAGTGCCGATGAACAGGGATTTGTGACTGGATTAAAGATCAGTGCTTATGATACTGCACTCACAGAACCGCTTGCGACCTATCAATTAAATAGTGAAGATTCCTTAGGTATCTGGTCTTACAGTTATTCTGAAGCAGCCTATAATCCTAAAGCGATGATGATTTCCCCTGATCATGGCATTATTGCATTCCCCGTCATGACATGGCGCAGTATGCAAATCAGTCCGTTGGAATGGGATTATTCCTATATCAGCCAATATTTAGTCTTCTATATTGACTTTACAGCAGAAAATCCTGAAGATATCATTTCTGATCCAGTGGTGATCAATCACGCTGAAAATAGTTGGTATGCAGGTATTGATCGCGGTGTCTATATCAATCATGTGGTTTACACGTTATCCTACACAGGAATGGTCAGTTACGATTTAGAAAACAAAGTAGTCTTGCAGACGATTGATTTCTCAATACCTGAGTTTAATGAATGATTTGAAGAAAGCCGGCAACGGCTTTTTTTATGCTATAATATTTTTGGTGATTAAAATGAAATACCAAGTGGACTTATTCGTGAGCGCACCAAGAGAAAAAGTATTTAGTGCCTATCTCGATCATGATGCCATGAAAGAGTGGGAAACTGGATTAACCAAAATAGAATCCATTCAAGGTTCTCTTTTTGACGAAGGCTCAATAGGCTATCTTCATTTTATCTTTGGTGAACATCAGATGAAGATGAAAGTCACCAATGAAAAGATCGAATGTCCTGATCATATCATTCAAATATATGAGGTTCCTGGTGCTTGGAATCGTTGTGACAATCATTTTATTGATCTTAAAGATAAAACCCATTGGATAATGGATGTTGAGTTTCGCTTTGATGAAGATCCCAATCTACCGATTGAACGCTTTATGGATAAAACAAAAGCGGGTATGGCGATTTTTAAAGCATATATTGAGGGTAAAACTCATGTATAAGAAAATTCTTATGACTTTTCAAATGGTGATTATGATGTTTATCCTTGCTGGATGCGATATCGAACTCGCACCAGTTGTTCCAACACCACCTCCCATTGATGACTCAAAAACTGAGTCTTTTGACCGTTTGTTTAATGATGAAGAATATAAGACACTCACCATCATTATCACGAAAGATGAGTGGGATGATCTTGATGAAGTGATGAGACATTATTATCAACAGTTTGGCAATTATCGTACCGATGCTTACGCCCGTGCGGATCTTAGCTTCGAAGATAGTCAAGGAGAAGTACTGGTTGAAGATATTGGGTTTCGTACAAGAGGGAATCTATCTCGAACAAGAATTGTCAATGATAATGGAGATCCTCAGTTATCCCACTTTAAAATCTCATTTCATGAGACATTTGAGATCGATTATTCAAAACGACAAGTATTTGATGTTGAAGAACTCGATTTAAAATATAACCGCAATTGGGATGAAGCGTATATCACTGAAAAATTTTCATTGAGTTTATTTCAATCTTTTGGCGTCTACGCAGCTGAAACCACCATGGCTAAACTTTATATCAAGATTGGCGATTCGACGTATTTTTATGGTCTTTATACGATCTTTGAACCTATTGATAAACTCTTTTTAGAAAAACGGATTGGAGAACAAGCCGCAGAAGGTGATCTTTATAAGTCACTTTGGCAGAATTATGGACCTGCAAACTTATCCAACGATTATCATTTTGAAGCCATTGGCATTAAAAATGAAGCAACAGGGTATCGCCCTGCTTATGACTTAAAAACAAATAAAAAAACCTCAAATCACGCTTCTTTAAAAGCATTTATCAATGATATCAATCTAAAAAATGGATCAGTTTTTGAAACGTATATCGAAGAAAATTTTGAAGTTGATATGTTTCTAAGACTACTCGCAGTAGGTGTTTTACTCGGTAATCCTGATGACTACCGAGCGATGGGAAACAACTATTATTTTTATCAAAATGATGTGACACACAAATGGGGCATGATACCTTATGATTATGATCATGGTATGGGACAAGGATGGGATGGGGCACCGGTATTCACGAATTGGTCAGTCGGTATGGATATCTACACATGGGGAAATCTCAATGAAGCATTTCTAGGTGTTGAGAACTATCCCCATGTCTTAGTCGATAAGATCCTTGCGATTCCTGAATACCAACTTCAGTATGAAATGTATCTTGCAGAACTCATTGATCCAAGTAAAGACCTCTTTGATCCTAATGTATTCATTATGATGTATGAAACGCAGCGTACTCTTTATAGTGATGGACTCGAAAGTGCCATGCAAAGTCAATCCTTTGGATTGCGTAATGTGATTACCTATATGAATGATAAGATTGATGACATCACTGATCAACTTGAATATTATCAAGCCAATCCCGACCAACGGTAAAAATTGAGTAAAGTCAAGACATTATGGTTTTTACATTGCACCTCATTTGGTATGATAAAATAAGATAGGAGTGATTTTATGCGTCAATATATCGTCGCTTATGTATGTGTCCATAACAGTTGTCGTTCCCAGATGGCTGAAGCATTAACAAAAACGTATTTTTCTGATTTCTTTGCAGCCTACAGTGGTGGAACGGAAACCAAACCACAAATTAACCAAGATGCTGTACGCATCATTAAAAAACTGCATGGTATTGATATGAATGAAACACAATATTCCAAATTGATCGATGAGCTCCCCCAAGAAGTCGATCTCCTCATTACCATGGGATGCAATGTTGAATGTCCCTTCATCCCTACTCAACATCGGGAAGACTGGGGATTAGATGATCCATCCGGATTACCCGATGAAGCATTTATTGAAACACAACGCATAATTTTAGAAAAAATACAATCTCTCAAAGATCGGATATTGACAGGTGAAATTAAACTAGTATAAAACAAGAAGGTGTGAAAACACTTTCTTTTTTTTTGAAGTTCAAACTATCGTGACTTATTCCCACTTTTATGCTATACTCACAACTAGTTTGATAGAACACAAAGGAGTATAACACGATGTATGAACTTGTTATTGTAGGTGCTGGACCAGCTGGATTATATGCAGCGACGTGTGCAGCGATGAATGAACTTAACGCAGTAGTGATTGAGAGTTCCCAAGAACTTGGTGGGCAGCTCACACTCTATAAAGATAAAGCCGTATATGATATGCCTGGATTTGCAAAAATTAGTGGTGGTGAACTTGTATTAAGTTTTTATGAACAATATAAGACCTATGAAAAAGAAGTTCCCATTATGCTTAATACCCAAGCACTTGATGTGATTCATTATGACGATCACTTTGATTTAATTACCAATCAAGGTACGATTCAGACAAAAACGATATTACTTGCCAATGGTGGTGGGATGTTCCAACCGAAAAAGTTAGATGTTCCTTTTGCTGATCAATACCCCATGATTCATTATGCTGTCAAAAATATTATGGATTATAAAAATCTTAATGTCGTGGTTCTTGGCGGTGGAGATTCCGCTGTGGATTGGGCATTATCCTTGAATACGATTGCAAAATCGGTCACACTTGTCCATAGAAGACATGATTTTCGTGCGCACCAACGGAATGTAGATATGTTTAAAGAGCAAGGCACGATCCTCACGCCATACATTGCCAAAACATTACATGGAGATGAAAAACTTCAAGGTCTCACTTTAGAAAATACAGAAACCAAAGAAGAAGTTCTCCTTAAAGCAGATGCAATTTTAGTCTTTTATGGCGCCACTCCTGTAAGGAGTAAAGCTGATATTTGGAAAGTCCATTTTAAGGATAATTCCATCCTAGTCAAGCAAAATATGCAAACGTCTTGTCACCGTATTTATGCTGTAGGTAATAGCATTACCTATGAGGGAAAGCTCAAAATGATCGTGACTGCGCTCGGTGAAGCAGCGACAGCGATTGGTGCAATTACTAAGTACTTATATCCTGCAAAAACACACAGTTATAAGCATTAAATATTTAGGATGAATCTCGCTTGAAATGTGGTAAATTAGTGCTATAATGATACAGGTGATAATAAATTATGTGGGATCAATTCGTTTCCTTTCTAACCTCAGTGCCCTTATGGGAACTCGCACTGATTTTCTTTGCAAAAATCATTGAAGTAACCATCGCAACCATGCGAGTTATTTTAATTACCAAAGGCTTCCGTAGACCGGGAACCATTCTTTCATTCTTTGAAATTTTACTTTGGGTCTTTATCGCATCTCGCGTCATTATGGGGATTGCTGAATTTCCGATGAAGGGCATTGTGTATAGCTTAGGATTTACTGCAGGAATCTTTTTTGGATCCTTATTAGAAAATCGTGTGGCTGTAGGAAAAATCTTGATTTATGTCATTACCGATCAACCTACCGCAACTTTAATTTGTGATGTTCTTCGTAGACAAGGTCATGGAGTTACTTCCATGGATGCTCATGGTAAGGATAGCGATCGCGTCGTTCTCATGGTATTTGCTAATCGAAAGAACAAGCAAATCATCATTAATCTCATCGAAAAAACCAATGACAAGGCACTTATCGTTTCTAATGAAGTATCCATTTTACAAGGTGGATATGTGAGCCCTTGGCGGAGAATTGCGAAATAACTTTTGTGTTGATTTAATTCTTAAATCCTGTATAATAGAAATTGGTCGGAGTTATAGCTCAGTGGGAGAGCACCTGCTTGACGTGCAGGGGGTCGTAGGTTCAAATCCTACTAACTTCACCATTTTTTTATTTTTAGGGTAGAATAATATAACAACTCAAAGAGATACAATGATAAGAAGGAATAGTTAACCTTCTTTTTTTTAGATGAAATCTATATCTGACAAAAGGGGGAAAAAGCATATATTCTTAAATAAGAGAGAGAGTAAAAAAAATCATATCTAAAAGATATGTTGTGAAATGCTTTGGGCTGGGTTATAATTGAAATAGAGAAACGAGGGACAATTCCATGTTTTTTATTCGTGAAAAAAGACGTTTAGCCCCCACGGTGTTTGCGATGGAAATTGAAGCTCCTTTAGTCATCAAGCATGCTGAGCCTGGTCATTTTGTCATGATCCGTGTGGATGAAGATGGAGAACGAATTCCATTAACGATTGCAGACATCAATCATGCCCATCAAACACTGACCATTATTGTTCAAGTGGTAGGTGCAACGACATATCAATTAAGCAAGAAAAACATGGGTGATACCATTGCTGATTGTCTTGGACCCTGTGGTAAAAAAACTGAATTAGAAGGAATTAAAAGAGCAATCCTCATCGGTGGTGGCGTGGGATGCGCGATTCTACATCCCATTGCGAAAAAACTATCGTCAATGCATGCAGAAATACTCACAATCATAGGATTTCGCAATCAGTCCCTTGTCATATTAGAAGATGAATTTTATTCGTTGTCGAATCGTCTTTTGACGATGACCGATGATGGATCTTATGGAGAAAAAGGATTTGTCACTGAAGCGTTAAAAAATGTACTCAAAAATGATCGAAATTTTGATTGCATTATCGCGATAGGACCGATTCCGATGATGAAAGCAGTGAGTGAAGAAACTCGCCCCTATGGTATCAAGACAATTGTTTCAATGAATCCGATTATGGTCGATGGAACAGGGATGTGTGGTGGCTGTCGTATTCAAGTCGATGGAGAAATGAAATTTGCATGTGTCGATGGGCCAGACTTTGATGGTCATAAAGTTGATTTTGATGGATTAATGAAGCGTAATAAGGCATATACATCATTTGAGAAGAATAGATATGAAGCTATTCTTTCCAAGGAGGATGAACTTCATGACTAATCGGATTAACATGCACGCACTATCTCCAGAAGATCGAATCAAATCATTTGATGAAGTGAACTTAGGATATCGATTACAAGATGCACTTCTTGAAGCAGATCGTTGTCTTGATTGTAAACATAAACCATGTGTCGATGCGTGTCCAGTGGGGATTGATATTCCTGGATTCATCAAAAAAGTTGCTGAAAACAAAATAGATGAGGCGTATCACATCATTTTTGGTGCTTCAAGTCTTCCTGCGGTGTGTGGACGCGTTTGCCCTCAAGAAACTCAGTGTGAACAAGTATGCGTTAGGGGGATCAAAGGAGAATCTGTCGCCATTGGTCATCTCGAACGCTTTGTAGCAGATACATATTATGAAAAAGAACATGTCCTGCATGAATTTATACCCACCAATGAAAAGAAAATTGCGATTGTTGGTTCTGGGCCAGCAGGTCTTTCCTGTGCCCATGATTTACTCGATAAGGGCTATGATGTCGATATATACGAAGCACTTCATGAAGCGGGTGGGGTCCTCACGTATGGTATACCGGCATTTCGGTTACCAAAAACGATTGTGAGAAGAGAAGTTCAATCTTTAATTGATCAGGGATGTCATATTCATTATGATGTCATGATTGGAAAAACGTTAACTTTAAAAGATTTATCTGAGATGGGCTACCATGCTGTTTTTGTCGGAACAGGTGCTGGATTACCTAAGTTTATGGGAATACCAGGAGAAATGCTCAGTGGTGTGTATTCGGCAAATGAATTTTTAACACGGGTGAATCTGATGCATGCCTATCAAAAAGGTGCTACAACTCCGGTTAAGCATGGAAAAAGAGTGGCTGTGATTGGTGGCGGTAATGTGGCACTCGATGCTGCACGAACAGCTCTACGTTTAGGAGCCAGTATCGTCTATATTATTTATCGACGTTCTAAATCTGAACTACCGGCACGTTTGGAAGAAGTTATCCACGCAGAAGAAGAGGGAATTATTTTTAAATTTCTAACGCAAATCAAGGAAATCAATGGTGATGCTGACGGCAACGTCAAATCCATTCGTTGTGTTGAGATGACTCTAGGTGAAAAAGATGCCTCTGGAAGACCAAGACCTATTGAAAATCCTAAAAAACAGAAAGTAATACCGATCGATGAAGTTATTATGGCGATTGGTACGACGCCAAATCCAATGCTTATTCAAGCAAGCAAAGATTTGAAAGCGACTTCTCATGGGTGTTTAGTCGTTGATGAAAACACGATGGAAACATCGATTCCCATGGTGTTTGCTGGTGGTGATGTGGTCACTGGATCTGCAACAGTCATCCTAGCGATGGAAGCTGGAAAAAAAGCAGCGAAAGCGATTGATGAGAGGGTCTCTCTTCATCATCATTTCGCACAGAAAAGCTAAAAAATTAACATAAAGAGGACGATTATGCAAAAAAACTATCAGATCAAAAAAAATGAACTTAACACATATTTACAAACAGACTTAGTGAATGGTTTAACCCAAGAAGAAGTCAAAAGAAAGCTTTTAGAAGAAGGATACAATCAGCTCGATGAACCCAAAAAACGATCCATTATCTTGAAATTTTTCGATCAAATCACTGATTTCATGATTTTAGTACTGATTGGTGCCTCGATTTTATCGTTTATTACAGGAGATCTTGCTGAAGGGTTTTTAATCATTGGAATCGTGATCATTAATGCTATTTTAGGTTTAGCTCAAGAA
This sequence comes from Acholeplasma sp., assembly GCA_003605085.1. Lineage (GTDB taxonomy): Bacteria > Bacillota_I > Bacilli_A > Acholeplasmatales > Acholeplasmataceae > Peloplasma. The sequence goes on from QZKD01000039.1 coordinate 41,893, forward strand.
GCTAAAGCAGAAAAAGCTTTAGAATCCATCAAAGAATTATCATCCCCACAGGCAAAAGTACGTCGTGATGGCAAGGATCAACTGATTAACGTCAAAGAATGTGTTAAAGGGGATTTAGTTCTTCTTGATGCTGGCGATTATGTTCCTGCGGATGTAAGAATCATCGAATCGATCAATTTAAAGTGTGATGAATCAGCCTTGACAGGCGAAGCCGTACCTGTGGATAAGACGGATGAAGATATAGATGAAGATGATCTACCCTTAGGTGATCGGTTTAACATGGGTTACATGGGGACAGTTGTCACCTATGGTCGTGGGAAAGCCGTCATCATGGACACAGGGATGCATACTGAACTCGGACATATCGCCTCCATGTTAACAGAAACTAAAGATGAACAAACGCCTTTGCAGAAGAGTATGGCTAGTCTGGGTAAAATCCTTGCCCTTATCGCGCTTGGTATTACGGTATTTATCTTTATTATCACCATAGTTGAAGCGTATCTCATTGATGGTGGTGCTTCACTTGACGTATGGAAAGAAGCCTTTTTAACTGCTATTGCGCTTGCGGTTGCCGCGATACCTGAAGGACTTCCTGCGATCATCACGATCGTTTTAGCCCTTGGTATGCAAAATCTAGTGAAGAAAAATGCGATTATTCGTACACTTCCTGCAGTAGAAACTTTAGGGTCAACTGCGATTATCTGTTCGGATAAAACAGGAACATTAACTCAAAACTTAATGACGGTTAAAAACGTCTTTCTTCATGGTAAGATGATTGATATCAATGATAAAACTGAAAGTTCTAAAGCTTTGGAAAATCTAGCAACGTATGGTGTATTATGTAACGATACAAAACTAAACAAAGAAAATGATCAACTGATCAAAATCGGTGATCCAACTGAAATTGCGTTGATCGATTTAGCCATTACCCTAAATCATACACCATTAGATATCCATCAAGCATATCCTAGACATCATGAACTTCCCTTTGATTCAGAAAGAAAAATGATGACAACCGTGCATAAGGTTGATGGGAAGACGGTTGCGATTATCAAAGGAGCTCCCGATGTCATCTTTGGTCGGACTGCTGCTATCGACCAAGGATCCATAGATGATCTATCATTATATGTCGATGCGAATAAAGCGATGGCTGAAAAAGCACTTCGCATTTTAGCTGTTGCGTATAAAGTCATTGAACCCACAGAAAAACTTCGCTCGTTAAGCTTTCAAGAGTTGGAACATGATGTGACGCTTTTGGGGCTTGTTGGTATGATGGATCCCGCACGACCAGAAGTCAAAGATAGCATCGCTTTATGCAATAAAGCAGGTATAAAAACCATCATGATTACAGGTGATCATAAGGCAACTGCAGTCGCGATTGCTTTAGAGTTAGGCATTTTGCATGAAGATGAACTCGCAATCACAGGTTATGATCTCGATCAAATGGATGATGAAGCTTTCTTTCAAGCATTGGATAAGATTCGCGTCTACGCACGTGTTTCACCTGAAAATAAAGTGCGTATCGTCGATGCATGGAAAAAGAAAGGTGAAGTTGTCGCGATGACAGGTGACGGTGTCAATGATGCACCATCACTCAAAAAAGCAGATATAGGCATTGCGATGGGAATCACGGGAACTGAAGTCGCGAAAGGTGCTTCAGATATGATTCTAACCGATGATAATTTTGCAACGATCGTCAATGCAGTGTCTGAAGGTAGAGCGATCTTTGCGAATATCAAGAAAGCTATTCTCTATTTGCTATCATGTAATATCGGTGAGATCTTAACGATTTTCCTCGGTACGACCATTGGTATTCTTATTTTTAGTACACGTGTCACGACACTCACTGCTGTACAAATTTTATGGATCAACTTAGTGACCGATTCTATTATGGCCATCGCTCTAGGACTTGAACCTAAAGAGAAAAACATCATGGATGAAAAACCAAGAGATACGAAAAAATCGATTTTTTCCGATGGATTTGGTTCAAGAATCATTAAACGTGGGATTATGCTAGGTTTACTCGCCTTTTCAAGCTACATTTTAGGATGGTTTTTATCCTCTGGAGCTTCCAGAGAAATTCATGCTCAAACCATCACCTTTATGGTTCTTGCTATGGCACAGCTCGTGCATTCTTTTAACGTAAGAAGTGAAACTCAGTCGATGTTTAAGATGCAAGTTAACCCATTCATGATCGGAGCATTCGTACTATCCATGAGCTTACAGTTACTTGTGATCTTCTTACCCTTTACCAGAAATCTTTTCGGACTCATATTCCCCACTATGATTGAATGGATCATTATTATTGTCATTGTTTTTGTTCCCGTTGGAATTGTTGAAGTTCAAAAATGGATAAAGCGTCACAGACGACTTTAACCTGTATGAGGTGAATCATATGATTGGTATTATTCTTTATTCAAAAACGGGTGAAACCCGGAAAATCGCGATGCGACTTAAGGAAAAACTCGATTGCCCACTCCATGAAATTATCCCTGAGTCTTACGATCCTAAGATCATCAAACCTGTTCTCATTGAATCCCCAGAAATCGGTGCTTTTGATACAGTTATTTTAGGTTCACCCGTCCATGGATTTCAAGTAGCAAAAGTGATGCGAGAATATCTTTTGCAAAAGGATTTTACAGGCAAAACAGTAGATCTTATGATTACTCACTATTTTCCATTCAAGTGGCTTGGTGGTAGTCAAGCACTGAAAGAAATGAAGCGTCTTGTCGAACAAAAGGGTGGTACGATTCGTCATCAAACATCCATTAACTGGTCATCCAAGAAAAGAGAAACAAGTGTTTTAGAAATGCTTGATCTTTATTCATGATGAAGGAAACCGATCTTTTTAAGCCTGTAAGACAACTCTTTTTATCTTTAGGATACGATATTCAAGGTGAAGTAGGTGCTGCAGATGTGTTTGGATTAAAGGGTGAAGAGTCCCTTGTTGTTGAGCTCAAGCTTGCCGTCTCATTGAAACTGATCTATCAAGCGATTGAAAGACAAAAAGTTGCTGATTTTGTCTATATTGCCGTTCCTAAACGTATTTACCGCTCCCATCTTAAACTCAATGGAAGTTTTTTAGATTTGCTCAAACGTTTAGGTATCGGGCTTGTGACTATCAGTAACGAAGAAGCGATGATTGAACTTGAAACCCAAAATGTTCAACTTGCCAAAACCAGACGTTCTTTACGCATTAAGGGAGACATGGTACGTGAACATAAAAAAAGAGAAACGCATCTTGCTGTGGGTGGAACCAAAGAAGAAAGAGTCACTGCCTATAAAGAAAAAGTCATTGAAATCGCCAAAGCATTGCATGCATTAAGCGAAGCATCCTCATCCCTCATAAAAGAATATACTAGAATTGATAAAGCATCCGATATTCTTGCTAAGAACTATAGTGGATGGTTTGAAAAGACAGACCATAAAACGTACCGATTAAGTGAAAAAGGGTTATCCTCACTCCATGAATTCCTCTTTTAAAAAAGAAAAAGCGCTATTGCGCTTAATCGAGGATTTGATCATCCCACTGGATGAGGAAATCGATCAGTTCACTGTATTTGGGACTTCTAGCTTGTCTGACATAAAAACCGCTCGTTGCCATACCTAAAAGAAGTGCTTCATTGGGCTTAAGGCCTAATAATAAACCAAAGACAAATCCAGCATTGAAATTGTCACCCGCACCGGTTGTGAGTTTAGGTTTTTGAGCTAAAGGACCAAATTCATGTTCGAAACGGTCACCTATGATGCAGCATGATTGATCGACTGGATGAATGACAACGCCATAAATATCTAAGTATTGATATAAACGTGTATTGAGATCTTCAAGTGTCACGTCATGATCGATTAAATGAAGCACACGAGCGACATCGTAAGCTTCTTTTTTATTTAAGCCTAGGACGACATTAAACCAAGGATTAAACGACTTGAGATGATCAAGAGCGCTTTTGATTTCATCATGTTCACGCTTTTCTGGATCCGCAAGATCGACAAAGAAAATGGGCTTTATGTCTCGTTTGTTGAGCTTAGGAACGATATTAGTTCTAAGTTTAATCCATAAATCGGTCATATGGGGAATCATTGACCAGTTAACAGCAGCAAATAAATCCACGTTGTTCAAAAGATCGATGAGTTGTTCTTCACCTACAGCCTGTACTAGATTTTCATAAGTGACATCATTGAGTGAACTCATCTTACCTAACATCAATTTGCCATCTAAAAATTCGATCGCATCTGTATGACCAGAATTGGCAACAGAATAGAGTTTCACATTAGCTGGCATCTTGGAAAATACTGGGTGAATCTGAGGGACACCAAGCGCACCTAAATAGGTGATCTTGGACTCATGTTGGGATAGAGCATTACACATAATCGGTCCATTTCCGCCTATTTTTTCTTGAACGGGGAAGAGTTCGATATTCGTCGAAAGACCGGATGCTTTTTCAATACGTTTCGCAAATTGAAGCATGGTTTCGATTCTTGTGAAATGTTCACTGTCCAGACGCTTATCAACCGCATGAATGATTTCATCGATGAAACCATCAAAACCGATCACGATGGATTTATTTTGGTAAGGAAGTGTTTTTAGTTTTAGAGAGAGTTGACGTTTTACAGATTGCATAGGGTTACCTTCTTTCACACAATTTACTCCTATTATACCATGAAAAATGTGAAGATAAATGATATAATAAGTACGGAAAAGAGGGAGATTTATGAAGTATACCATCACCATTCATCCGCGTTATCAAGAAACCGATCAAATGGGAATCATTCATCATTCTGTCTACCCGATTTGGTATGAAATGGGACGCGTGGGTTTTTGTGAAGCACTCGGTCTACCGTTTCATACTATTGAAGAGAAGGGACTAAGACTTGCCATACTTTCAGTCCATAGTGAGTTTATTAAATCATCTCGTTTTGGTGAAGTCTATCAACTAGAGACTAAAATTACAGAACTATCTAAAGTGAGAATGATGTTTACTTATGTCATCTATAATTCATTAAACGAATTAATCCATCGAGGATACACAGAAATTGCCTGGTTGAATGTATCCCTTAGACCTATCAATCTTCAGAAACAATATCCTGATATTTACGCATTATTCAGTTCAGTTATAGAGCCACAATTATAGAGGTAATTATGCCCATTATTCATGCATCAGAATTGAATCAAAAAAAGATTCAAGAACTTATCCATACGACGATAAAAAGTGGTGGTCTTTGTGTGTTTCCTACGGAAACGGTCTATGGTATTGGAGCGGATGCAACACAAGATGAAGCCGTTAAAAAGATATTTATCGCCAAAGGTAGACCTTCGGATAACCCACTCATTGTCCATCTTTCTTCAAAGAAGGATCTGACACAATGTGTACGAGAAATTCCTGAGATCGCGTATCCTTTGATGGATGAATTTTGGCCTGGGCCACTCACTTTAGTATTTAAAAAGAGTCCTTCAATTTCTCCTTTGGTCACCGGTGGGCTAGATACTGTGGGTATTCGGATTCCATCATCCATTCTTGCCCAACAAGTCATTCAAGCGGCAGGTGTTCCGCTTTGTGCACCCTCAGCGAATATCAGCGGCAAGCCATCCGCCACACTTTTTTCCCATGTCTTAGATGACTTTAAAGATCGAGTCGATTTACTTATCGATGGAGGAAAAGTGACGATAGGATTGGAATCCACTGTTTTAGATCTTACAACACCGATACCAACTCTTTTAAGACCAGGAGCAATCACACAAAAGATGATTGAAGACGTATTAAAAGTGAGCATATTGGATGCGACAAAAGACTATATCGAGGGAATTCCTAAATCCCCTGGGATGAAGTATAAGCATTATGCACCGAGTGGTGAATTAAGCCTTGTCAAAGGTGATTTCAATCAAGTTATCCAGTATTTAACAGATGCAATAGTTAAAAATGAGAACATAGGCATCATCGCACCAAAGGAATATATTGATAAGTTAAAAGGTAAACACTTACTCTCGATGGGGTCTATTCTTGACCCCAATGAAATTGGATCGAATCTCTTTTCAGCTTTAAGAACGATGGATCAACAGCACATACAAACCATTTACATACCTGTGCTTGATGATCAAGATTTAGGTCAAGCCATCATGAATCGGCTCTTAAAAGCTGCTTCATATCGAATCATCGACCTCTCAGAGGCACGATGATTTTTTCTTAATAAAGATGTAAGCATTTTCTAGTATTCCATGCTTCCATCTTTGAAAAATGCATGTATAATAATTCATGTACAACATGGGTTGGAGTGATGATGTGAAACATATATTTTCAAAAATTGGTTGGTTTGTCAAAGAAAATTGGAAGACGTATGTCGTCTTATTTTTGTTGTTAATCGCGATTTCTTTAATCTCACTTGCTCCAGCTTATGTACTTGGATTATCCATTGATACCATTGTTTCTGGTGGACTGACAAAAGAATCACTTCTGATGTTGGTTTTCGGTCTTGGTATGTTACCTTTAGCAAGATATTTCCTTAGTTTTATCTATAACCACCTCTCACAGAAAACCGCTCAAACCCTCACCTTTCAGATGCGTAAACGTTACTTATCACATCTATTTGATATGGACTCACAGTTTTATGAAAAGTATGACAAAGGGGATTTAATCGCTAGAATTACTGCCGATTTAGATGCGATTGCACAAGCGGCTTCCTCAATGCTTGAAGGAATTATTTTTAACGTAGGTGTCATTATTTTTGCGATTACCGTGATGTCTTTAACCATCAGTTGGGAACTCACACTGATCTCAGTATCGATTATGCCTATTGCACTTACTATTTTAAACTCAATTAGAAACAAGAAACGTAAATATATCAAAAAACATCGTGAGATTTATGCAGATATGACAGAAAAGGTTTTAGAGTCTGTCGAAGGTCAAAAAGCGATTCGTGCGTATGTACAAGAAGATAACGATTTAGAAAAGCAATACCAAGCGATTAATAATGATATCGAATCATGGCGTTATATCGTCAAGTTTGAAAACTGGTTTAACCCCTTGTTTGAAGTCGTCTATGGTATCGCCTACATATTAGCTTTCGCATTTGGAATTTACTATATCATGCAACAACAGATGACCCTTGGTGGACTGATCACTTTTGTTTCATATATCGGGATGCTTTATGGTCCGATCATTTCGATTTCAAATATTTTCGCACAAATCAATAATGCGACCATATCGGTAGACCGTTTGGATGAAATTATGCAACAACAGCCTATCGTCCATGATGAAATGGATTCAAAACCTATCGTGACCTTTGAATCGATTGAATTTAAAGACGTGACCTTTAAATATCCTTTTGACAAACAACCCGTCATTAAACAAATCACCTTCACTATCCATCATGGACAAACGATTGGCATCGTGGGTCCCACAGGTGCAGGAAAATCGACATTGATCCGACAGTTATTAAGGGAATTCAATGTCACTGATGGTCAAGTCTTTGTTGATGGATTACCTATTGGAACCTATAAGATTGAAGATATCAGAAATCTCGTGGGATATGTGCCACAATCCCATATGCTTTTTAGACGCTCTGTCGAAGACAATATTTTAATTGGGAATCCTAAAGCTAGTAATCAAGCATTTGATCGCGCTGTAAAAATTGCCGATTTTGAAAAAGATCTCATCTACTTACAAAATGATCTACAGACAATGGTCGGTGAAGCTGGAGCTACGCTATCAGGTGGACAAAAACAGCGTTTATCTATTGCACGTGCGCTTGTTAAAGATCCTCAAATCTTAATATTAGATGATTCTTTATCTGCTGTGGATGCCAAAACTGAAGACACCATCATTGAACATCTTAAAGATTTTAGAAAAGGGAAGACAAATATCATTGTTGCACACCGTTTTTCAGCGGTTCGAGATGCAGATATGATCTATGTCTTGGAAAATGGACGTATCACTCAAAAAGGTACACATCATGATTTGTTACGTCAAGAAGGCTGGTATAAGATGCAGTATATCCAGCAGATGACGATGAGTAGGTAGCCTATGTTTAAGACCATGAAAAAAGTTTGGCGTTATATCGCCAAATACAAAAAATTATTAGTGATCACTTTAACTGCCATGCTGATTGTCCAAGGCTTGGGTCTTTTAGCACCGCTCATTGTCAAATCCATCTTAGATGACTACTTAGTAGGCATTGAAAGACCATGGTATGAGACAACTGAACAAGAAGGTAGCGTCTTATATGAAGGTACATTCTACTCGCAAGAAGCCACTTCAGATTCAGTGCTATCTGTTGTGATCTATGAAGGAAAATATTATGTGAGTTTTGATGATGTACCTATGGGTAATAAAGAGTTGAATGGGTCAACACTTACCGTGATCACACAAGAAAAAGACGTGTTCACATATCAGGTCACACAACTTACCAGTGATGAAGTGTTAGGTTTTTATCAACCTTTTGTTCGTCCTTTAACCATCTTAATCTTATTATTAACACTGAGATTTTTCTTACAAATCGTGTTCACCTACATCCAACGTATCTCCACCTCGATGATCAACGTCAATATTGTTAGAGATGCACGAAAAGATGCGGTGCGATCCTTGCAGAAAATGCCGATGACTTATTTTGAATCAGAACCTGCAGGTAAGATTGCTAACCGAGTGATCAGTGATGTTGGAGGAATGATGAATCTCTTCTCTACCATTATGAATTTACTGGTGAACGCTTCACTTTCCGTCATTTTTGCCTATATTGGAATGTTTTATCTCGATACAAGACTTGCACTTCTCACTTTTTTAATCTTCCCTTTGGTCTACGTATGGTTAAGATATTTTACCAAAAAGTTGAATAAGATTGCCGTGAAGGTCAATGAAATGGCATCGATGATTACCGCACAACTCAATGAAATCATCAATGGGATTAACATACTGCAAATCTTTAATTTCAGAAAACAAACCGAAGATCGATTCAATCAACTATCCTCCGATTTCATGAAAGAGAAGATCTCAGAAAATATTTTACACTTATCCATTGGTTGGAATATGATTAGACTCATTGGATCCTTGGTTACGGCAGTGATTGTTCTTTATTTCGGACAGGGTTATTTAAATGTCGCGGGATTTGTGGTCACAGCTGGGATCATCTATGCTTATAATGATTACTTATCACGGCTGATTGAACCCGTTGGAACTCTGTTTAGAGAAATCGGTAATCTTCAGCATTCCATGGTTCGAACAGAACGCATCTTTAAGATCATCGATGGTGATCAAGAAGATGGAACATATATCGAGATCCCTCGTTTCAAAGGGCATATTGTTTTTGATCATCTTTGGTTTTCCTATAGTGAAGGCACACCTGTATTAAAAGGAATCAATTTAGAAATTAAACCTGGGCAGTTAGTGGGTCTTGTTGGTCACACGGGTTCGGGTAAAAGTTCACTGATGAGTCTATTGATGAGATTTTATGATTTAAAACCCCATGATATGGGAAACATCACCATAGATGGTTTAGATATTTCGACTTATAGCAAACGAAGCTATCGACAACACGTTGGGATTGTCTTACAGGATCCAGCGATGTTTAAAGGAACTGTTGCCGATAATGTTCGGTTTGGTCAACATGTGTCTGATGAAGACATAGATCGTATTTTAAGAAGTATCGGTGGAAGTCGATTGGTTGATAAACTTGAAAATGGAATTCACACCATGATTACCCGGGCAGGTGGGAACTTATCGGTGGGTGAAAAGCAACTCATATCCTTTGCGAGAGCCGTTGTGCATGATCCAGCGATCCTAGTCATGGACGAAGCGACTGCCAATATCGATACAGAAACTGAAACCATGCTCCAAGAAGCCTTAGAAAAAGTTAGACAAGGTCGGACCATGGTTGTGATTGCACACCGTTTGTCCACCATTAAAAATGCAGACAAAATCGTCGTTTTAGAAAATGGGATGAAAGTGGAAGAGGGTAAACATAAAGATTTACTTACCAAAAATGGTGTTTATGCCAATATTTATCGTTCACAAATCAAACCAGGAGCGGAAATTAGCTGATTTTCGCTTTTTTTTATTTTTTTCCAATAAAATCTCGGGTTCATTCGTTTATAGGGTGTAAAAGAAAGCAAAGGAAGGAAATTAAAATGAAAAAATTAGTTATTGGATTATTCTCACTTATCTTGGTAGCGACACTCGCTGCATGTACAGGTTTAAATGGTGACATTGGATTTACACTTACATCTGATGAAGATGTTATGTCATTTCAAGCATTATCAACAGCAGAGCTTTTATCGAATGTACAGCCTGCTTCGACCCAATCGATGGATGCATCTGGAGTAGCTGTATTATCCACAGAAACGGATATGACCATTGATCAAATTCAACCTTATTTGGAATTATTTGAACAACTTTTAACTCAAAACAATGGGTTAACTGTCGTCAATGAAGTTTCTGATTTACCAGAATATGAAACAAAACAGACATTTACTGTCACTGATATTTTAGGCAATCAAGTCACATATATCATGTATTACAATACAATTTCAGAAGTTGAAGAAAATGACGATAGTGATGAAGAAGAAAATGATGTGGACGAAAATGAATATCGTATTGAAGGCATCATGATCTATGGCGAAGTTACCTATCAGATCGTTGGTGAATACGAAGTTGATGGTGAAGAATCAGAACTTAAGTTTAAGTCCTATATCGATGAACTCAATTATGTAGAATCGAAATATGAAGTCGAATCTGAAGAAACAAAATTCGAATTCCAAGTAGTAACCAATGGTATTGTCGTCAATGAAAGTAATATCAAAATCGAAAATGAAGAGGATGAATTCAAGATTAAGTTGGAATACATTAGCGGTTCAGACTCTGGTGAATATGAATTTAAACTTGAAGAAGAAGATGGTCAATCCATCCTTAAAATCGAATTTACTTCGACAATCAATGGTGTCACCACAAGCGGTGAAGCAAAAGTAAACGTCGTCGTTGATGAACTTACGGGTGAAACTTCTTATGTCATCTCTGTAAAATCAGGTGATGATGATGAAGAATATGAAAAAGAATATGACCGTGATATCGATGATCGCGATGATGAAGATGACGACGAAGACGAAGATGAAAATGAAAGCGAAGACGAAGACGAAGTAGAAACAGAAGAAGAATCTGAAGATAATGTTGAAACAGAACAAGACTAATCTTTAGAATATAAAAAAAGAAAACTGTATAATAACATCAGGGGCAAGTCAATCTTGCCTCTGAATCTACGATTAAGGAATTGGACCAATGACTTTAGATCACCAGGCGATCAAGCGATTAAAAGCCCATGATAATCCTACATTTGAAAAGATTTATGATGAGACTAAACGAGGTGTCTATGCGATCGTCTTTTCGGTGACAAAAAGTCATGAAGATACAAACGATCTTTTGCAAGATGTCTACATGAAGATGCTCATCAAAATCGATCAATACAAGGTGGGATCAAATTTCCTTAATTGGCTATTACAAATCGCAAAAAATCACGCGATTGATTACTACCGAAGAGAAAAGAAAGTCACAAGGGTAGATGAAGATCAGATTCATCATATCCAATCAAATTATGATGAAAATCCTGATGAAAGTGATCAGTTTCAACGCATGATAGAAGCCTTAGATGAGGACGAAAGAATGATCGTTCTACTCAAAATTGTGGATGACTTAACCCATCAAGAGATTGCAAAAATAACCCAAAAACCCTTGGGCACAGTTTTATGGATATATCAAAAAGCGATAAACAAGCTAAAAAGATTTGGAGGTGACGTTCATGAATAAAAAAGAAATTAAAAAGTTAATCTCTTCTAACATGGATGCTCACATTCCCATGGATGCTCCAAAGATCCATTGGGCAACAGTCGATCAGATGCGTCTAGAAGAACCTACGATAAAAACAGTACGTGCATGGTCATCTCCTTTTAAATTATCGCTTGGATTATCACTGATGGTTCTCTTTGCACTCGGTTTATTTGCTCTACTATACAATCCAATTGAACCAGAAATTCCGCTCGGTGAAGCGCTTTTCTATGAACAAAAAGATGTTTTATCCGTCTCCTTCGTGTCCACTGCAGCACTAATTCCTGAGTATGATCAACAACTTTCTTCCTCAGGTATTCGTCTGATGGCACTGGATACATCACCGATTGAACGCATTAAACCCTATTTGGGTATGATTGAGAATCTTCTTGCTCAAGATCAAGGTTTTTCTAGTACGGTACTACCTTCTGATTTAGAAGATTATGATACAAAATTAGAAATTATAACCTATGATTTGCTCGGTCATCCCATCACCTATTATTTTTACTATAATGTGGATGCCTATGAAATAGATGATGATGATGAAGAAACATTTGAAATCAGTGGACTGATGATCCTACACAACCTTTCATATCAGATGATAGGAGAAAAATGGATCGAAGATGGTGAATCAAAGCTAAAAGTCAAAGGCTTCCTCGATGATCTTAACTATATTGAGTCAATTTATAAAGTTGAATCAGATGAGTCTTCATATGAAGTTAATCGTGTTGTCAATGGTATTCTTGAGTCTTCTTCGATGATCAAAATCGAGTTTGATGAAGCCGATGAAATGAAAATTGAGATTGAGATAGATTCAATCAATGAGATTTCATCTTATGAATTCAAGTATGAGTTAGAAGATGAACAACCAATCATCAAAGCAGAATATGAGGTTTTTGATCGAATCAATGATCTTATATATCAAGCTGAATTAAGAATTTCTGTGCAGACTGATCTTTTAACAGGAACGACATCATATTCGATGATTATTAAAGATGAAGACAACGAAGAATACGAGTATGAATCTGAACGTGATGTCAAAACCGATGATGATGAAGAAGACGATGAAGAAGATCCTGAAGATGAAGAAGATTCAAAAGATGAGGATGATCATGAGGATGATGAAGCAGATGAACCAGAGGATGACGACTTAGATGAACCAGAGGATGATGAATCTTAAATTCATTCAATAGACCTAGGATAACGTGATTTCTTAGGTCTTTTTTTTATCTTTATGACCCCTTCATCATGTTACAATAAGAATGTAGAAATGATGTGTAACTATGAAGAAAATAATCTTGCTCCTGCTTAGTGTAATCAATCTATTTTCATATCGAATAATCCAGACCCATGCTGCTCCATCAGAAGCTTCTTTTCAACCTATCTTTTCCCATGAAGCTGGGTTTTATCATGAAGGATTTTCATTACTCATTACCGCAGAAGAAGGAACAACGGTTTACTATACCCTTGATTCATCTGATCCTAATGAGTTAAGTACCCCATATACGGATCCAATCTGGATTGAGGAATCATGGATTGAAGCAACCGGCGAAGAAATCATCATTGCTCCAGATGATGAAGGCAATATTCCTGATCCTACATATCCCATATCCATGATACGAACGACATCGCTTTATTGGATGTCACCCAAAGAAGATATCTTTCAAGCGACTGTCGTAAAAGCCATCGCAATCGATAATTTCACTGGCGAAAAAAGTGAGATTATCACGCATACTTATTTTGTTCATCCTCTGATGTCTGAGTTGTACTCATTTCCCATCATTAGTCTCTCAACAGATATAAACCATCTTTACAGTTATGAGGAAGGCATCAATATACCAGGTATAAATTATGATCAGAATATTGACGAAAAGGGGATTCAGCAAGCCATCCAAGATCGCTATGGTTCTTTAACTCATCCTGGGCAAAACCGAACGGGTAACTATTTTCAAACGGGTGATGCATGGGAAAAACCTGTCTTTGTTGAGTATTTCACGACAGATGGTAACCGTCCAATTGCTCAACATGCAGGCTTGAGATTGCATGGAGGGTTATCAAGAAAATATACCGTGAAAAGTTACCGACTTTACGCCGATGATCGTTATGATGAAGAAGATATGTTTAATTATCCTTTTTTTAACGATAAGAATATGAGTGAATACAAACGAATTATTCTGCGTAATGGGGGTCAAACGTATCAATATACGTTAATGGGAGATGCACTTGCACAAAGCATCTTAAAACCATTAACCTTAGACATTCAATACAGTAGTCCGATTATTCTTTTTATGAATGGCGAATACTTTGGTATAAGAAATATCCGTGATCGTTTGGACCAATATTATCTAGCCACCCATTATGATATCAATCCAGATGAAGTCACGATTTTAACAGGTCATGCTTTTCTTGATGAAGGTTCTCTTTTGGATCAAGCACACTACCAACGGATGTATAGCTTTGCAAGTACCAAAGATTTATCGATTCAGAAGAACTATCAAAAAATGATGACATGGATGGATATGGATAATTATATCGATTACATGATTGCAGAACTTTATTTTGGTAATGTCGATTGGCCCCAAAATAATATCTCTTACTGGCGAAAGTCTGGAGGATATCATCCGGATGCACCTTATGGACATGATGGAAGATGGCGCTGGATGATTCAAGATCTCGATGCTTCCTTTGGTGCATCATGGGGAACAACACAAGCCACACAAAATCCTTTTGATAGACTTTTAGGAGATTCATGGAAAACAGGAAGGCTCCTGATTGAACTTTTAGAAAATGATCAATTTAAAGCTCAATTTGTTTATCGTTTGACGGATCTATTATCTTCTGTCTATGATGAAGAGCGCGTGGTTTTAATGGTCGAAGACATGATTGAACTTTATCGTGATGAGATGCCAGATCATATCGCACGATTTGGATATCCAACTTCAATTGAAACATGGGAATCCTATAGTCAGCGTATGGTTGATTTTGGAAGTGAACGCCCCAGCTATCTTAAGGATTATCTTGAGACATGGCTCAACTTGGATGAAACACATAATCTTTCATTCAGCTATCAACCTGAGCAAGGAACCCTAAAAATCAATCAACAAACGGATACAGATGGTTCCTTGGTATTTGAAGCTTATCAGGGCATACCACTTACCATGACAGCTATTCCCAATGAAGGTTTTCATTTTACAGGGTGGTATGTAGGTGATCTTTTGTTATCGGAGCAGGAAACGATTTATTTCCCCCCAACTGAATCTCTAAGCATTAGAGCTCAATTTGCCATAGGGGATAGACCAGATAACGAAGATTCTCTACCATATTTAGGATTAATCATCAGTACCTCAATCATCACATTAGGATCGATTTCAATACTTACGATTCTAGTCGTTAAACATAAAAAACACTAATCTTTCGATTTAAAGCAAATCATTAGTTATATACAAATATATTTGATACAATCTAATTGAATAAAATAATATAGAAATGGCGGTATCAATTTATGACGTTTTACGATTTTAAGGTTCAAAATACTAAAGGAATCGATGTGTCCCTTGATCAATACAAAGGGAAAGTTCTTCTTGTCATCAATAGTGCAACGAAATGTGGCTTAACTCCTCAATATGCAGGTATTGAAAAGCTCTACCAAAATTATAAGGATAAGGGATTAGAAGTTCTTGATTTTCCCTGCAATCAGTTTTTGCATCAAGCACCTGGAACCAATGAAGAACTGAAGAGCTTTTGTCAGTTATATTACGGAACAACGTTTGAAACGTTTGCAAAGATTGAAGTGAACGGGAAGAATGCTCACCCTTTATATGTCTACTTAAAGAAACAACAACCCAAGGATTTCAATGATAAGTCAAAACAGAGCTTACTATCAAGACTCTTTCCAAGTACAGCGATTAAATGGAATTTCACGAAATTCCTGATCAACCGTGAAGGAAAAGTCATTAAGCGTTTTGGTCCTGGATTCTTACCCGAAGACATCGCGTCCTACATCGAAGAGGTTCTTTAAGATGAACTGGCGCTTAGACGATCAACTATGTTTTCTTCTTTATGCCAGCAGCAGACATATCACAAAGCTTTATAAACATCTTTTAGATCCCATCAATCTTACTTATACTCAATATATCACCATGATTGCTTTGTGGGAAAAAGACCATCAGAGTGTCTCTGAACTTGGGACGAAACTTGCCTTAGATTCAGGAACCCTCACACCTCTTTTGAAAAAATTAGAAAAAGATGGTAGAATCACACGGCAAAGAGATCACGAAGATGAACGTAAAGTTTGGATTGACTTAACTGAAAAAGGCAAAAATCTTTCCCATGAAGCCAGTCATATTCCTTTTGATCTATACCGTTGTGTGGATTTACCAGATCGTGATGCAGAAGATCTATATCGCATCTTAAAAAAACTTGATTTTAGAGATGCATCGTGTGAGGTTGTAGATGATCATGAATGATAATCGATTGACCTATATGAAACGTGCCATTGAGCTTGCTGAAAAAGGAAAAGGAAGAGTCAATCCAAATCCTTTAGTAGGTGCTATCATCGTTAAAGATGGGAAAATTATTGGAGAAGGCTATCATGAATGCTTTGGTGAGGCACACGCTGAAGTCAATGCTTTCAAAAACGCCACTGAGGATGTTGAAGGAGCTGAAATGTATGTCACTTTAGAACCTTGTTCTCACTACGGAAAAACCCCACCTTGCGCTTTAAAAATTATTGAAAAAAAGATAAAAAAAGTCTATATCAGTCAACTTGATCCAAATCCACTTGTCAATGGACGAGGTGTCTCTATCTTAAAAGATGCTGGTATTGATGTTGAATATGGGATTTTAGAAGAAGAGTCAAAGAAACAAAATGAAATTTTCTTGCATTATATTCAAACTAAGCGTCCGTTTGTCGCAATGAAATACGCGATGACACTGGATGGCAAAATCGCCACAAAAAACAAAGATTCCAAATGGATTACCAATGAATCTTCAAGAGCATTTGTCCATGAGTTAAGACATGAATATATGGCGATCATGGTCGGAGCGAATACTGTCTTCATGGATGATCCTCATCTGGATACCAGACGTATTGGAAAAGTATCACGATCACCGATACGAATTGTCATCGATCCAGAACTTGCAACCTCCTTAGATCGCTATATCGTTGAAACAGCAAAAACACAACCCACATGGTTAGTTGTTGATGAATTGATTGATGAGAAAAGGTTAGATCCATATAAAGATAAAGGGGTTGAGTTTATACTCATGCCGATGCCTTTAGATCTTTCTCATCTCATGGATGTTCTCGGTGAAAAAAAGATTGATAGCATACTTGTTGAAGGGGGATCATTTCTACACGCCAAAGTTCTTGAATCTAAGATTGTGAATAAAGCGTATGTCTTTATCGCACCCAAGATGATTGGTGGAAAAGATGCCTTAACCCCCGTGGGCGGCCAAGGAATCGAATGGATGGCGAATGCCCATGTACTAGAAAACATCGTCCTTCATCGTTTTGAAGATGATGTCATGATTGAAGGATATTTTATAAAAGGAGAACAACGATGAAATTAAATACAGTAGAACAAGCGATTGAAGCATTTCGATTAGGACAATGTGTCATCGTCATTGATAATGATGATCAAGATAATGTAGGTGAAGTCGTCTTCCCTGTAGAGAAGATGAGTGCATCACTTTTTAGTGCGATTAGAAAGATGACAAAAGGTGCGATTTCAGTGGTTGCAAGCAAAGCTTTTTTTGCCGAAAAAGGTTTAGTAGCAAGTTATGAAAAATCATTACTTTCAAAAAACTTTGTCCGTCCCTCACTTTCTTTAGCTAAGGGTAATTTAAAAGGTGAAACACAGATACTAGAAACATTAAATGCACTTATGAAGCCAAATACAACCGAAGAAGATTATATTCAACCCGGAGTTGTGAATGCAGTCATTGGTCGCTTAGGTGGCGTTTTAAAGCGTGCCGGTCATCCTGAAGCTACGCTAGATCTTGCTGAATTATCTGGTCTTTATCCACTAGGTGTCACTTTTGAAATGATTCATGATGATGGGAAACTCTATTCGATTGATGAACTTCACGAGCTCGCGACAAAACACAATCATGTGATCATTAGTATTGCCTCTTTGATTGAATATCGTCGTAAAGATTCATCACTTATCAAACGAGCTGCAGAAGCAAACCTTCCTACCTCTCATGGGGATTTCAGGATGGTTGGTTTTGAAAATGCCTTAAATGGTGAACATCATGTCGCCTTAGTTAAAGGAGATATAAAGCTAGGGGATGAAGTGTTGGTTAGAGTCCACTCGGAATGTTTAACAGGCGATGCGTTTGGATCTTTAAAATGTGATTGTGGTGAACAACTCAATGCAGCATTAGATAAGATTGAAAAAGCGGGAAAAGGTGTCCTTCTCTACATGCGTCAAGAAGGCCGTGGTATTGGTCTTATCAATAAAATTCGAGCATACAATCTTCAAGACCAAGGGATGGATACCGTCGAAGCGAATCTTGCCTTAGGTTTTGATGAGGATTTACGTGATTATGGAATTGGAGCACAAATCTTATCTGATTTAGGGGTTACCAAGGTGAAACTTATGACCAATAATCCTTTAAAATTAAAAGGGTTAACCGGACACGGAATTGAAATTACCTCACGTGAACCTATCCAACTCAATCATAATGAACGAAATGAATATTATATGCGTACGAAAAAAGATAAAATGGGGCATATACTCAAGTTTAAGGACGAATAATGCAAAGAAAGCAGATTAAAACAGTCATCTTTGACTGGGATGGAACACTTCATGATACGATTCACATCTACGAACCTGCGTTTAAAAAAGCCATGGCTTATCTTGTCGATGAAGGCTTAATCCATTCAAAAGAATGGAAAACAGAAGATATCAAACCTTTTATTGGCATGAGTCCAACAGCGATGTGGGCGACGTTTAAACCTGCCTTATCCAAAGATGTCATAGAAGTTGCAAGTTCCATCATTTCAAAAACAATGCAGTCTTTAATCGAAGATCATCAAGGAAGACTATATTCCGATGTGATTGAGACACTCACCTATCTTAAACATAAGGGATACTATCTTGTCTATCTTTCGAATTCAAAGACGTATTATATGGAACTGATGAAAAGCCATTTTGATCTTACCCGTTTCTTTGACCGGTTTGTGTGTTCAGAAACCCACAATTATCTACCCAAACAACAAATTCTTACCGAAATCAAGGAAGAACTTCCGCAAGGTATGGCGATGGTTGGTGATCGAATTATCGACATTGAAACAGGAAAATTGAATGGATGTTTGACGTTTGCATGTGACTATGGTTATGGTCCTGCAAACGAACTCAAGGATGCAGATATCCATCTTTCCGATTTAACAAAACTTAAAGATTATTTATGAGTATGAAGGGAAACGACTCCCTTCTTATTTTTTTTCTAAGAAATGTAAGCGTTTTAACAAGGGCTCTTTTTTATCACATTAAAATGTGATAGAATAGGAGATAGATAAGACAGATGAAAAGACAGGTATTGATATGCGCGTTAAGACCCATCCGATTTTAGAGTTTCAACCCAAAAAGGAAATTCCTTTTTTCTTTGAAGGAAAAGAAGTGATCGGTTATGAAGGAGATACGATTGCTTCCGCTTTGCATGATCTTGGAATCATGACATTGAGTTATAGTATCAAGAACCACAGACCTCGTGGTTTTTATTGTGCCATTGGCCACTGTGCATCTTGCAATATGATAGTCAATGGAATTCCTAATGTGAGAACATGTTTAACTAAATTAGAAAAAGGGATGCATGTTGAACGTCAAATGGATAAGGGGGTCTACCGATGAAACATTATGAACTGATCATCATTGGTGGTGGACCATCGGGTTTATGTGCTGCGCATATGGCACTTGAAGCAGGTCTTCAGGTACTTTTGATTGATCGCAGTCCTTCTTTAGGAGGACAACTTGTCAAACAGACGCATAAATTTTTCGGTTCAAAAGCACAATACGCGAAAACACGTGGGTTTGATATCGCTAAGAAATTGATTAAAGATATCGATGCATTTCCTAATTTAACGATCTTGCATGAAGCAACAGTCGTGGGTCTTTATCCAGATAAAGTTGTCACAGTCCTTCATGAAGAAAAATATTTGCGATTTACTTCCGATGCAGTCATCGTCGCTACGGGAGCATCTGAAAAGTTTTTAGCCTTTGAAAATAATGATCTTCCTGGTGTCTATGGTGCTGGTGCAGTTCAAACATTAATGAATCTTTATGGCGTACTTCCTGGAAAAGAAATTATCATGGTGGGAAGCGGGAACATCGGACTCATCGTTAGCTACCAACTTTTACAAGCAAGTGTCAAAGTCAAAGCCATCATCGAAGCAGCAAAGACGATTGGTGGATACAAAGTTCACGCATCCAAGATTAGACGTTTAGGTGTCCCTATTTATACAGAAACAACGATTCAAAAAGCGATTGGGAAAGACCAAATTGAAGCAGTCGAACTCGTCAACCTTGATGAGAAATGGCAACCCATTTTAGGGACAGAACGCATAGAAAAAGTCGATGCACTTTGTATCTCGGTTGGACTTTCACCGATGCATCAACTTTTATCCATGGTTGGAGCAAAAACAAAATTTGTGAATGAACTCGGTGGCTTTGTTCCAGTGATTGATGATCATCATGAAACATCCATCAAAGGCATTTATTCCTGCGGTGATTCTGTGGGTATTGAAGAAGCAAGTTCTGCGATGATGGAAGGTTATTTGACAGGACTCTATGTTTCCATGCGTCTTGGTAAACCCCATCCAGAACATGAAAAAATGAAAAATCACTATGAATATGAACTTGATATGCTTAGAAATGGTCCTTTTGGCATCAAGACAAAAGTAGGACTTGAAAAACTTAGAAAAGGTGAAAGCCATGCTGAATAAAACTGGAATTCCATCATCTGAACAAGTGCTATCACGCTTTCCAGAAAGTCAAGCACTCATCAGACCTAAAGCCATTTTGGAATGCTATGAAGATATCCCCTGTAACCCATGCCAAACATCATGTCCTTTTGATGCTATCATCATCGGAGAAAATATTAATACCCAACCTAAACTTATCGTCGATAAGTGCACCGGTTGTGGTCTTTGTGTCACCTCATGTCCTGGACTCGCGATTGTTGTAGCTCAAATCAAAGGAGACCATGCACAATTTAAGATTCCTTACGAATTTTTGCCTATGCCTAAAAAGGGAGAAGTTTGGGATGGTGTGAATAGATCAGGTGAAACCATTTGCGATGCCATCATTGATGGTGTCCAATTACAACAAAAAAATGACCACACAGCACTCGTGACATGCCGTGTTCCTTTAGAATTTCTTCATGAGTTTGTGACAATTCGGGTGAGACTATGAACAAGAAAGATATCATCATCTGTCGTTGTGAAGATGTCAATTTAGAACAAATTCATCAACTTCTCAAACAAGGTTATACGAATTTTGAAGATTTGAAAAGACTCCTCAGAGTAGGTATGGGTCCCTGTCAAGCCACGACGTGTGGACATTTAATTCAACGCGAAATCGCAAAATTCCTGCAAAAGCCCATCGAAGAAATCCCTATTCATAAAGTTCGTCCTCTAGCCATGGGTGTAGAACTTAAAAAAATTGCGGAGGATCCCAAACATGAAGATTAATTGCCTCATCATCGGTGCGGGGATTAGTGGTGTATCGATTGCCTATCATTTAGCAAAAAAAGGGATGACAGGGATTCATGTCATCGATAAAAGTTATTTTACGAGTGGAGCAACAGGCCGTTGTGGCGCTGGAGTAAGACAACAATGGGCAACTGAGATGAACTGCATGCTCGCTAAGCACTCGATTGAATTTTTTGAGACAGCCAAAGAAACTTTGGATTATCCAGGAGATCTTGAGTTTAAACAAGAAGGGTATTTGATTTTGGCAACCACTCAAGCAGAGCATGACCAATTTTCTAAAAATGTAGCGTTACAAAATCGTTTAGGCATTCCATCGAAACAACTCACAAAAGAAGAAGCACTTCAGATTGTCCCACATCTCAATCCTGATGCGTTTATCAGTGCAACTTTTTGTAAAACGGATGGGCATTTAAACCCGTTTAAAATGACAGAAGCTTTTATGCTTGCTGCCAAAAAACTAGGTGTCACCTTCTCGTTTTACGAAGAAGCATTATCGATAGAGCGCAATAACAACAAAATTGTTCGCGTCGTCACGAATAAAGATGTCTATGAAACATCGATGGTTGTCAATGCTGCAGGTGGCTATGCCAGAGAGGTGGGCGATTTAGCAGGCGTAGATATTCCTGTGTATTCAGAAAACCATGAAATTTTAGCCACTGAACCTGTAGAAAAAATGCAAGGTCCTATGGTCATGTCATTTTCTAAAAACATCTACTGCCAACAAGTTCCTCATGGCGCATTTTTGATGGGAAGATCGAACCCCAAAGCAACCCATGATCATGATATCTCTTCATCCTGGCAATTTTTAGATGAGATGGCAAAGACGGTTTGTCATATTCTACCCAAGGTTGGAGAACTCCGTGTTGTACGACAGTGGGGAGGATCCTATAATATGTCTCCTGACAGACAACCCATCATCTCAGATACACCTGAATTAGAGGGGTTTTACATGGCATGTGGTTTCAGCGGACACGGGTTTATGCTCGCGCCGATGACAGGATTGCTACTCTCAGAGTTAATGATGAAAGAAACACCATCCATGCCAATGGATGCATTAAATATTCGAAGATTCGCGAATCTCGAAGCGATGACTCAAGAAAAATCTGTTGTATAAGAAAGGAGTTTTACCATGGCAATTTATCCTTACCAAACAGAACCACTTTCGGATTTCTCAAATCCACAGATTCGTAGTAAATACGAAGAAGGTTTAAAAAAGGTACAGAGTTACCTTGGACGCCATTATGATCTCATCATCGATGGAAAACGGATTCGTACAACCAAGCAGATGAATTCACTTAATCCATCCAATTTTGAAGAAGTGATTGGTACCATCTCACAAGCATCCATTCAAGAAGTTGATCTTGCGATTGAGGTTGCTTTAAAAACGTTTGAGATGTGGAAACATGTACTTCCTGAAGTCAGAGCAGATGTGCTTTTTAAAGCTGCAAATCTCTTAAGAAAACGTAAATTTGAATTTGCAGCATTGATGACCAAAGAAGCAGGTAAACCTTGGCCAGAAGCGGATGCCGATGTGGCTGAAGCGATTGATTTCTTGGAGTATTATGGTCGTCAAATGCTAGCCATTAGCCGGATTGATGATCATGTTCTGTCCAGAAAAGATTTAGAAAGAAATCATTATTTCTATATTCCACTTGGTGTTGGTGCGATTATTTCCCCTTGGAATTTCCCCTTAGCCATTTTAACTGGTATGACATCTGCTGCGATTGTGACAGGGAATACCGTGTTATTAAAGCCAGCATCAACCACACAGGTAATCGCCTATAAGTTCATGGAACTTTTAGAAGAAGCGGGTCTTCCCGATGGTGTGATTAGTTTTATTCCTGGTAGTGGTGCAGAAATTGGCGATTATATCGTCAACCATCCCAAGACAAGATTTATTTCATTTACTGGAAGTAAAGATGTTGGCATGGGGATTTATGAAAAGGCAGCCAAAGTTCAAAAAGGTCAAATTTGGTTGAAGCGTGTCATTGCAGAAATGGGTGGTAAAGATGCCATTATTGTCGACAATGACGCAGATTTAGATCTTGCTGCAGAATCCATTGTGAAATCTGCCTTTGGTTTTTCAGGTCAAAAATGTTCTGCATGTTCTAGAGCAATCATTCATCAAGATGTTTACCAAGAAGTAGTTGGTAAAATCATCACATTAACGAATCAGATTAAAGTAGGCGATCCAAGTCAAGTCGATGTCTTTATGGGACCCGTGAATGATCATAAAGCTTTTCAAAAAATCGCATCCTATATTGAAATTGGTAAAAAAGAAGGTAAACTTGTCGTTGGTGGAACCAAGGATGGATCCAAGGGATATTTCATCGATCCAACTGTCGTTATCGATTTAGATCCAAACTCAACCTTAATGCAAGAAGAAATCTTTGGTCCTGTGTTGGCTGTCTGCAAAGTCAAAGACTTTGATGAAGCACTTTTAGTTGCCAATAATACAGAGTATGGTTTGACAGGTGCTGTTATTTCGAAAAACAGAATGCATCTTGAACAAGCACGTCGTGAATTCCATGTAGGGAATCTCTATTTTAATCGTAAGTGTACGGGCGCAATCGTCGGATATCAACCCTTTGGTGGCTTTAACTTAAGCGGGACCGATTCTAAGGCGGGCGGTCCAGATTATCTTGTGCTTCATATGCAAGGAAAGTCAGTTTCCGAACAATTCTCATGATGAAACGATGGCTTTCTTTTCAATACGTAAGAGAAATTGTCATGGTTATCGCGGTGATGGCTGTCATCTCCTATGTCCTACATGTCTTTTTAGGAACACTCGCTTATCCAGGATATGACGCGTTAAGTCAACCAGTGAGTGATCTTACAGCCAGTGGTGCACCTTCAGAAAGCGTTGCAAGACTATATTCTAACCTTTATGGTATTTTAACCAGTGTTGTGTCATTGATATTGCTATTTCAACTAAAAAAAGTGAAACATATCGGTATACGCATTGGAATTTTATTGATCTCGATCATGTATTTGGTATCAGCAATCGGTTATGGATTGTTTCCCCTAGATGAAAATTCATCCCAGATGAGTTTTCAAAATATGATGCATATTGTCGTAACGATAGCTGTGGTATTGCTTACAATTACATCTTTGATCGTGTTCATGATAGCATTCATCAAACTTAAGTATCGAGGATTTTTTCTGGTCACGTGCTTAACATTCATCTTGATGATGAGTGGAGCGATACTCACAGGTGTTGTAAACGAAGCCTATTTAGGATTATTTGAGCGTTTCAGTGTCTTCAGTGCGGTTTTGTTTCATTTAATGGTTCCCTATCTATTTCTTAAGCATCACGAAATCTAAAGATAAACCCCAACATAGGAGTGAACAGCCTCTTGTCAAGTAGACACGGTAAATAATATAAAATTAGATAGCCATATGCCTGTATTCTAAAGGTGTATGGCTTTTTAATTTGCGTTGAAT